>JBEIUL010000256.1:0-4368 GCA_040374395.1 Phycisphaeraceae bacterium | reverse complement strand
TCGTCCGCATCGAGGCCGAGGGTGTCCGCACCCTCGCGATCGCGCCACCGCTACCATGACGGCGTGGGCAAGTGGGAACTCATCATCGCCGTCACGATCTTCGCGGTGAACGGCCTGCTCGGGTACCTCGCCAAGCGCGAGAAGGAGAAGGCGCGGCGCCAGGCGGAAGCCGAGGCGACGGGACTTCCCCCCGCGCGGCCGACCGCACCGGCGCAGGTGCGCGTCGACCCGGCCGCGGCCGGTGGAACCCGCCGGACCGCGCCGTCTCCGCCCCCGATTCCCCCGCGTGCGAAGCGTCCGGGCGGCTCGACCGCCCAGCGAGGCGGCGTGCCGGCCGGTCGCGGCAAGGCGGCTCCGAAGCCAGCGGCTCGGGGCAGGATCCAGACTCCGCCCGCGAAACCGGCGAAGTCCCCGAAATCCCCGAAGGCCCCGACACCGGCGACCGCCCGTTCTGAACCCTCGCCTCGGCCGGCCGTCCCTGCGGCTCCCGTCTCGGCGAGCGCGGCTCGACGCCAGGAAGCCGCGACCGTCCCGGCCGATCGGATGCGTCAGGGACTTCGGGATCCGAGGTCGCTGCGTGAGGCGATCGTCTGGGCCGAGGTCCTCGGCCGGCCCCGCGGATTGGACCCGGCGGGCGACTCGGGCTTCTGAGCCTCCGCCTTGACCGGGGGCAATCCGTTGAAACGGCACCGGGAACCCCCTCGCAACCCCTCTTTGACCCTCCCGGAGGCTTCTTTGGCACTTCGTGCGGGCTTCCCCCGGGGGATCGAGGGGGTTTCCGCTACACTCCCGCCCCTTCACGGAGGGCGAACCGGCCCCCGCGACGCCGACCGGACCGGTCGGATTCGGATCCACCCGCCATGATCGACATCCGCAAGTTGAAGGAACTCGTCCGCCTGATGGTCACCAACGAGCTCACCGAGCTCGACCTGCGGGATGAGCAGGAACAGGTCACCATCAAGCGTCCCAACCCGCAGGCCCACCCGATGGTCATGAGTCCGGCGACTTTTGCCGGTCCGGCCCCGGTCGTCGCAGCGGCTCCCGCCCCGGTCCCGGCCGTCGCCGCTCCGGCTCCGGTCGCGGCTCCGGCCCCGGCGGCCCCGAAGAACGACGGCACGGTCGCCATCGAGAGCCCGATGGTCGGGACGTTCTACTCCTCGCCCGGCCCCGACAAGCCGGCCTTCGTCAGCGTGGGCAGCCGCGTCGGCGCCGACACCGTGGTCTGCCTCCTCGAGGCGATGAAGATCTTCAACGAGATCAAGGCCGAGAAGAGCGGCACGATCGAGGCGGTCCTCGTCAAGAGCGGGCAGCCGGTCGAGTTCGGCCAGCCGCTCTTCCGCATCCGTCCGGACTGAGCCGATGTTCAACCGAATCCTGATCGCCAACCGCGGCGAGATCGCCCTCCGCATCATCCGCGCCGCGAAGAGTCTCGGCATCGAGACCGCCTGCGTCTACTCGACCGCCGACAGGGACGGCCCGTGGCTCGAGCACGCCGACCGCACGGTGTGCATCGGCCCGCCGCCCTCGAAGGACAGCTACCTGCGGATCGACCGGATCATCGCCGCCGCCGAGAACGTCGGCGCGGACGCGATCCATCCCGGCTACGGGTTCCTCTCCGAGAACGCCCACTTCGCCGAGGTCTGCCGGGACTGCAAGATCGAGTTCATCGGCCCGAGTCCCGAGGCGATGGCGCTGCTCGGCGACAAGGTCTCGTGCAAGCGGATGGCGAAGAGGACCGGCACGCCCGTCTTCCCCGGCACCGAGGGCGCGATCGAGGACATCGAGGAGGCCGTGAAGGTCGCCCACGAGATCGGCTTCCCGGTCATCGTGAAGGCCGCGGCGGGCGGCGGCGGCCGCGGCATGCGGGTCGCCCGCGACGAGGCCGAGCTGCGGGCGGGCATCGAGGCGGCCCGACAGGAGGCCGCGGCGGCGTTCGGCAACGGCAGCGTGTACGTCGAGAAGTTCCTCGAGCACGCCCGGCATTTCGAGGTCCAGGTCCTCGGCGACCGGCACGGGAATGCCGTGCATCTCTTCGAACGCGACTGCTCGAGCCAGCGGCGGCACCAGAAGCTCGTCGAGGAGGCGACCGCCCCCGGCGTCGACCCGGCGAAGCGCGACCGCGTCTGCCGCTCGGCCGCGGAACTCGTGCGGGCCGCGGGCTACTCCGGCGCGGCGACCGTCGAGTTCCTGATGGACCGCCACCAGGACTTCTACATGCTCGAGGTGAACACGCGGGTGCAGGTCGAGCACCCGGTCACCGAGATGATCACCGGCATCGACATCGTCTGCGAGACGATCCGCGTCACCGCGGGGCAGAAGCTGTCGGTGAAGCAGGACGAGGTGAAGCAGAACGGCCACGCGATCGAGGTGCGGATCAACGCCGAGGACCCGGCCCGCAACTTCATGCCGCAGGCCGGCCTCGTCGAGCGGTTCGTCGCCCCGGGCGGGCCGGGCGTGCGGCTCGACACCCACGTGCGGCCGGGCTACCGCATCCCGCCGAACTACGACTCGATGATCGGCAAGCTCATCGTGCACGGGAAGGACCGCGCGACCGCGATCGAGCGGATGAAGATCGCCCTCGACGAGTTCGAGATCGGGCCCATCAAGACCACGATCCCGCTGCACCGGAGGATCATGGACGAGCCCGAGTTCGTCGACGCCGCCCACGACATCCACTGGGTCGAGCGCTGGCTCAAGCGGGAGTCGGGCCAGTGACCGCGGGCCCGGACGGCGTGACCGTCGCCGACATCCGGGCCGCCCGCGAGCGGATCGGCGCCGGCGTCGTCCGGACGCCGTGTGCCATCAGCCCGGCCCTATCCGACCTCTGCGGCTGCGAGATCTGGACCAAGAACGAGTACGAGCAGCGGACCGGGAGCTTCAAGGAGCGGGGGGCTCGGAACGCGTTGCTGACGCTCGGCGCGGCGGCCGGCGCCAAGGGCGTGATCGCGGCCAGCGCCGGCAACCATGCCCTCGCCCTCGCGTTCCATGGCCGCGAGCTCGGGATCGCCGTCACGGTCGTCATGCCCACGACGGCTCCGCTGGTCAAGCAGGGGCGTTGCCGCAGTTACGGGGCCCGGGTCCTGCTGCATGGCCGCGACATCGCCGAGGCCCGCGACCTCGCGATGCGCCTGGTCGAGGCGGAAGGCCTGACCTACATCAACGGCTTCAACGACGCCGCCATCATCGCCGGCGCCGGCACCGTCGCCCTCAAGATCCTCGAGGAGGTTCCCGCTCCGGACGCGATCGTGGTGCCGGTCGGCGGCGGGGGCCTGATCGCCGGCGTCGCGATCGCGGCCCGTGCGGTTTCGCCCTCGACCGAGATCATCGGCGTCGAACCCGATCGCTGCGCGAGCTTCCTCGCGGCGGGCCGCGAAGGCAAGCCGGTGCGAATCAACTCCTCGCCGACGCTCGCCGACGGCCTGGCCGTGCCCGAGGTCGGCGGACGGGCGTTCGAGCTCGCCCGGAGCCTCGTGCACCGGATCGAGACCGTCGATGAGGAGGCGATCTCGCTGGCGATCCTGCGGCTGGTCGAGAACCTCCGCGGGGTGGTCGAGGGGGCCGGGGCGACGCCGCTGGCCGCATTCCTCGCGGGGAAAGTCCCATACCTCAAGGGCAAGCGGGTCGTGCTGCTCCTCTGCGGGGGAAACATCGATCCGCTCGTGCTTTCGCGGGTCATCGGCCATTCGCTCGCGACCGACGGGCGGCTCATCGAGATCAACGCCCGCATCGACGACCGCCCGGGCGGCCTCGCCACCCTGACCCGCTGCATCGCCGAAGCCGGGGCGAGCGTGCAGGAGATCCAGCACGAACGGGTCTTCGGCGATCCCGACTTCTCGCGGGTGCTCGTCCGGTGCGTCCTCGAGGTTCGCGGACGCGAGCACGGCGACGAGGTGCGGGCGGCGCTTGCGGCCGGCGGCATCGAGTTCGGCTTCAAGTTCGTCTTCTGACTCGACGCCGAACCCCCGTTGGTGGGCCTTTCGTGGCCGATCCGCCGGGCTTCGCCCCGCCTCGAAGGCCCTTTCGGGGCGTACGGGACGCCCGCGTGGCTTTCGGGCCTTCGGCGATCCATCCGACGGTGCCTCGGCGCCGCGCGGGGGGCCCGTCGACCGCGACGGGCCGCCGGAACGCGAACTTCCGTCGTTTTGTGTCGTCGTGACCTGAAGTCGTCCCCGGGGAACTCCGATGGAGATTCGCACTCCGTGCCCGGCATCCGCCGGCCGGTTCCATCCGGACTCGCGTCCGGGGCTTCACGAGGTCTCCAGGCATGCGCCACAGCTCTCTCCTCTCGGACAAGGACGTGCTCACCACCGGCGAGGTCGCCAAGGTCTGCAACGTCGCGAGCCGCACCGTCAGCAAGTGGTTCGACTC
>JBEIUL010000055.1:0-9385 GCA_040374395.1 Phycisphaeraceae bacterium | reverse complement strand
CTCTCGGCCGAGCAGGTGTACCGGATCGGCGCGGGCGGCGTCTTCCCCGACGATCGCCGCTCGGCGGCGCTCTGGATGCGCCGCGGCGATCTCGCCCCGGCCCTCGGGCTGGACGGGGCGTTCAACGAGCTCGTGTTCCGGCTCGGGCCCGCCGCCGACCCGCGGGCGGTGCACGCGGCGATCGACCGTACGCTCGCCCCGCACGGCGGGACCGGGGCGAAGGGTCGCGACGACCATCCGTCGCACCGTTACCTGCGCGACGAGCTGCGCGAGCTCCGCACCATGGCGGCGATCCCGCCCTCGATCTTCCTCGCGGCGTCGGCCTTCTCGCTGCAGGTCTTCCTCGGGCGGCTGGTGCGGGCCGAGCGCCAGCGGATCGCGACCCTCCGGGCGTTCGGATTCACCCGCGGGCGGATCGCGAGGCACTACCTCGAGTTCGCCGCCGCCATCGCGGCGCTCGGTGGCACCCTCGGGATCGCCGCCGGCTTCGCGCTCGGCCGCTGGGCGACCGGAATCTACGCCGGCTTCTTCCGGCTGCCCTCGCTCGCCTTCTCGATCGAACCGACGGCGGTCGCGATCGCCCTGACGGTGACGGTCGCCGCCGCGTTCCTCGGCACGCTGTCCGCAGCCCATGCCGCGGCCACGCTGCCGCCCGCCGAGGCGATGCGACCCGAGGCGCCCGCGAACTACCGGCGCGGTCCGCTCGATCCCGCCGGGCTCTCGCGCCGCCTCGGCCTGCCGGTGCGGATGGCCGGGCGAAGGATCGTGCGGCACCCGCTCCGGGCCCTGCTGACCGGACTCGGGGTCGCCCTCGCGACCGCCGTGCTCGTGGTCGGCGGGTTCGCGCACGCCGCGATGGACCGCCTGGTGACGCTGCTCTTCACGTTCGCGTCGCGCGAGGACGTCTCGGTCACCCTGATCGAACCGACCGACGGTCGCGCGGCGGCGGAACTCGCCTCGCTGCCGGGCGTTCGCCGGGTCGAGCCGGTGCGGAGCGTCCCGGCGAGGCTGGTGCACGGACCGAGGTCGCGCCTCGAGCCGCTGGTCGGCATCGATGCGGGAACCGAACTGCAGCGGATCGTCGATCTCGACGGCCGGGCGGCGACGATTCCCGAGCGTGGCCTGCTCCTTGCCGAGCCGCTCGCGTCGGCCCTCTCGGCGCGGGTCGGCGACACGATCCGGATCGAGATCCAGGAGCCCACCCGCGGGCTCGGCCGGACGTTCACCGAGCCGGTCGCCGGCATCGTCCGGACGCCGGTCGGGCTCGGGGCGTGGATGCGGCGGGACGCCCTGGCCCGACGGCTCGGCGAGCTCGACACGATCACCGGCGCGTCGATCGCGATCGATCCGGCGGCGCTGCCCGCGCTGCTCGAACGCCTCGGCGAGCGGCCCGGGGTCGCGGCGGTCGGGCGGGCGGACGTCGCGCTCGCCTCGTTCCGCTCGACCGTCCGACGCACCATCCTGCTCATGCGGTCGCTGAACGTCGCGTTCGCCTCGGTGCTCGCGTTCGGGGCGGTGGCCACGGCGGGCCGCGTCGCGCTCGAGGAGCGGGCGGCCGAAATCGCCACGCTGCGGATCCTCGGCTTCGAGCGGGCCGCGGTCGCATGGATGCTTGACCTCGAGGCGTTCGCGCTCGTCGCCGTCGCGATTCCCTTCGGACTCGGCCTCGGGTGGCTGCTCGTGCGCCTCGTCGCCGCCCTGCTCGCGAGCGAGACGGTGCGGATCCCGGCGACGGTCGGTCCCGACACCGTGGCCCTCGCGATCGGCGCGGTGCTGGTCGCGTCGCTGGCGGCCGCGGCGGACGGGCGGCGGACCATCGCCCGTCTCGACCTTCTCGCGACGCTCAGGGGACGGGGATGAGGCCGCGCCGCGTCGCGCTCATCGTCGGGGCCACGCTTTCGGCGGCGGCCGGTCTCGCATGGCTCGCGATGCCCCGCCCGATCGCGGTCGAGACCGCGGCGGTCGACCGGGGCGAGGTCGCGGTGATCGTCCGCGAGGAAGGGAAGACGAGGATCCGCGACCGTTTCGTCGTCGCGAGCCCGCTCGCCGGCCGCCTGGCCCGCATCGCCCTCGACGAGGGCGAACCCGTGCGGGCGGGCGAGACGATCGTCGCCTCGATCACGCCACGCGAGCCGAGCCTGCTCGATCCGCGGGCCCGCGAGGAGGCCGAGGCCCGCGTCCGCGCCGCCGAGGCCGAGCTCGGGCGGGCCCGGGCGATGCTCGTCCACGCGAACGCCCTCGTCGAGAGCGCCGAGGACGAGTTCCTGCGGGCAGGAAAGGCGGCCGAGGAGGGCGGCGTGTCCATCCAGGAACTCGAGCGGGCCGATTCGGCGGCGATCGTCGCCCGGGCGGCCCGCGACGCGGCGTCGTTCGCCGTCGAGACCGCCCGGTTCGGGCTCGATCTCGCCCGGGCGGCCCTGCTGCGAGGCGCCGGAGGGGATACCGGATGGACGCTCGAGGTGGCGAGTCCCGCCGACGGCGTCCTCCTGCGGAAGTTCCACGAGAGCGAGACGCCGATCGAGCCGGGATCGCCCCTTGTCGAGATCGGCGACGCGACGGATCTCGAGATCGTCGTCGACTGCCCGTCGAGCGATGCGGTCGCGATCCGCGTCGGCGACCCCGCGGTGATCGTCGCCTGGGGCGGGCCCCGGCCGCTCGCGGCGCGGGTGCGACGCGTCGAGCCCGCGGCGTTCACCGAGGTCTCGGCCCTCGGCGTCGAGGAACAGCGGGTGAACGTCGTGCTCGAATTCGTCGATCCGCTCGAGACGCGCGGCGGGCTCGGCGATGCGTTCCGCGTCGAGGCCGAGATCACCGTCGAACGCGTCGCCGACGCGTGTCGCATTCCCACGGCCGCCCTCGTCCCCGCGCCCGATGGCCGCGGCTGGGGGGCGTTCGCGGTCGCCGGCGGCCGGACCGCGTGGAAGTCGCTCGAGATCGGGCTGCGCGGCGAGGCCCACGCGGAGGTCCGCGCCGGCCTCCGCCCCGGCGATCGGGTGGTGACCTACCCGCCCGACGGCGTCGCCGACGGCGTCCGCGTCGCGCCGCGCGATCGCGACGCCACCAGCAGGGCCACCGCCCGCTCGTCGGGCACCTGATCGAAGCGGGCGAAGGCCTGCCCGACGGCGACGAAGTCGTCGGGCGCGGAGAGGCAGACGGTGCGATCGGGCCAGCCGGGCTCGCCGCGGCGGCGCCGGGCCTCGGCGAGGAAGTCCGGCGACGCGACCGGAATGGCCGCGACGATCGCCCTCGGTCCGCGCCGCCGCAGGCTCTCGACCGCGGCGTGCAGCGTGGCCCCCGTCGCGACCCCGTCATCGACGAGGATCGCGTCCCGGCCCGACAGCGGCACCTGCGGCACCTCCGCCCGGAACATCGCCACCCGCCGCGCGAGCTCGTCGCGTTGCCGCTCGCGCTCGCGTCCGAGGTGCCCCTCGTCGCCCGTCCAGGCCGCGAGCCGCTCGACCCCGCCCTCGGCGATCGCCCCGATCGCGAGTTCCGGCCGGGACGCCGCCCCGAGTTTCCGGGCGACGACGACGTCGAGCGGACGGCCCAGGATCCTCGCGACCTCCGCCCCCACCTCGACCCCGCCCCGCGGGATCGCAATGACCACGGGATCGACGAGCGGCTCGTCGGCGAGCCGTTCGGCCAGACGACGCCCGGCGTCGGCGCGGTCGGTGAAGGGCGTCTCGGCGAGTCCGAACATCGGCGTCAGGCTCCCCTCGCGTGCGAGGCGATCCAGCGGGCGGCGCGGCGGGCGACCTCGTCGAGCGTGCCGGGTTCCTCGAAGAGATGCGTCGCCCCCGGGACGGTCACGAGCTCGGCGGGTGCGCCCAGCCGCGCGAGCGCCTCGCGGTTGAGGCCGAGCACGACCTCGTCCTCGCCTCCGACGAGCAGGAGCGTCGGCGCCCGCACCTTCCCGAGCAGCGGCATCGCGAGGTCGGGCCGTCCTCCCCCGCGACACGACCGCCACGACCGAACCCGGTCGCCGCGCCGCCACCGCGAGGGCCGCCGCGGCGCCGGTGCTCGCCCCGACGAGGGTGATGGGCAGTCCGCGGGTGCGTTCGTCACCCGCCGCGAAGCCGACGGCCGCGTCGAGCCGCTCGGCGAGGAGGTCGATGTCGAAGGCGCGTTCACGCTCGCCCGATTCCCGCGCGTTCAGCAGGTCGACCCGCATCGAGCCGATGCCGAAGCGGTGGAGCGTTCCCGACACCGCCCGTCCGCGGGGACTGTCGCGGGAACTCCCCGCGCCGTGGGCGAGGATGGCGAGGGCGATCGCGGGTTCGGGCAATTCGACCGACGCGGGCAGGCGGACGCCGCCCGGGGCGAACACCGTGCATTCGAAGGTCGTGAGGCCGGCGGTCATCGGCATGGAAGGTCCCTCCATAGGAAGGTCGTGCACCATGGAAAGCGCCGGCGGGGCACGATCACCCCGCCGGCGCCTCGACTGGAAGCGTGAATTCAGGCGAGCAGCGACGGCGCGAGCGCTGCCTTGTTGAGCGCCTCGGCGACGCGGGTCAGCTCGCCGTCGAGCGACTTCTCCTCGCTCAGCGATCGCTGCAGCGAGACCGCCGCCTCCTCGAGGCCGAGCAGCCTCGCCCACGAGCGGGCACAGCCGTACCCGGCGATCTCGTCGTGCCCGACGTGCTGGACGACCCCGATGATCGCCGCGTCGCGGACGTGCGGCTCGACGTCGTCGCGGCCCGCGAGCTCGAGGCAGTCCCGGAGCAGCCCGTGCATCCCGTACGACTCCCGCTCGGGGGGCGGCGGGAGCGCCGCCGTCCCGAGCCGGGCCGCGACGGCCGAGAGCACGCCGTCGAGACGGCGCGACTGCTCGAGCGTCTCCTCGCGGTGGCGACGGAGGGCCGCCGCGAGGTCGGGGTTCGCCGCCGCGCTCGCGAGCCGGGCGAGCGTCTCGGCATGGTGCCGCTCGCCCGCGTGGAGCTCGTGGAGCTGCCGCAGCAGGAGGTCGCGAAGGGTGTGCATGGCCATGGGTGAGAGCTCCTTCCGTCGTGCGGTTCGTGGCCGGCCGATCAGGCGTTCACCGCGACCTTCCGCGAGGGTCGCACCTCGGCATGTCCGGCCCGGACCTCGACCTGGCGGGTGCGGGCGCCGGGCTTCTTCGCGATCCGCACCGTCACGATGCCGTTCTCGCCCTCGGCGGTGACCTTGTCGGGATCGGCCGAGTTCGGCAACTCGAGTACCCGCTTGAACGAGCCGAACCGGCGCTCGCACTGCCACCAGTCCTCGCCCTCCCGCTCCTCGCCGCCCGACTTCTCGCCGCCGATCGAGAGCATCGAGCCGTTCACGGCGATGTCGAGCTCCTTCGGGTCGATGCCGGGCACCTCGGCGCGGATGGTGATCTCGCTGTCGGTCTCGCTCACGTCGAGCGCCGGCCGCCACGAGCTCTCGGCGGTGGTGCCGTGGGCGAACGGGTCACGGGAGAAGCGGTCGAAGACCTCGTCGACGAACGAGCGGAGCCTCGAGAGCTCGCCGTCGACCGCGTGGGGTTTCCGCCAGGGGATGAGATTCATGATCACTCCAATCTGAAGATGGGGACAGGATGCGACAATCGCGCCGTTCGCGTCACGGGACGTTTCCTCGATCCGCGGCCGGCGCGGACGAAGGTCACGAGTAGGGATCGACCGTCAGCCGGTCGTCGACGCGGCGAACGCCCTGGGCGTAGCCGGCGACGCGATCGACGGCGTTCCGCTCGGCCCACGAGCGGACGGTTCCGGTCAGGGTCACGACGCCGTCGAGGACGCTGACCCCGATCCGGCGGGCCTCGCGTTCGGCCTGGCGCTCGAGAGCCTCCTCGATCTGCCGCTTCACGCCGGACGCGTCGACGGCCCGCGGGGCGATCGCGATCCGGTTGATCACGCCCTTGACCCCCGACAGCCGCTCGATCGCCCGTTCCGCGTCGGCCCGCTGCGACCAGAGCTCGACGTTGCCCTCGAGCGTCACGACGCCTTCGCTGACCGTCGTCGAGATCCGATCGTCGGGAACGGTCACGTCCTGCCGCAGGGCGTCCCGCACCGACCTGGCGACGTCGGAATCGGTCCGTTCCCACGCCGAGGGCAGCCGCACCCGCAGCTCGTCGGCCACGTCGAGCACCCCGGCCACACGGTGGGCGGCGTCGCGGGCCGCGAGCTTCGCCGCGTACGAGTCGATCGAACCGGTGAGGGTCACGGTCCCGTTCCGGACCTGCAATCCGACATCGGTCTCGCGGACGCGGGGATCCCAACGCAACTCCGCGAGGACGTCGGCCTTGAGCTGCGAGTCGGACTTGGTAACGGCGACGGTCATGAGGCGTGCCCCTTCGGGTTCGGCGTGCGGGTTCCGGTCGACTCCGGAACGACAGGTCTATCGTGGCCGGCGACCGCCCGCGGTCGATGCGGAAATGATCGCGGTTCTCCATGGAGGCCCGCGCGTCCCGTACGTACCACGCGTATGAATGGGACGGTGCCGACGGCGCCGCGAGGAGTGAAGGACATGAACGAGACGGTGATGACCGAACGCGCGGAACGTCCGCGGCCGTGGATGATCGCGGCCTGGCCGGGCATGGGCAGCGTCGCGTCGCTCGCGGCGGGCTACCTCGTGCGCGAGCTCGGCATGCAGGAGTCCGGCGAGTTCCCGCACCGATCGCACTTCGACATCCACGAGGTCGGGGTGAAGGACGGGCTCGTGCTTCCCGTGCGGTTGCCCCGCGGGATGTTCTTCCGCTGGTCGAACGCGGGCGAGGGACGCGACCTCGTGGTCTTCCTCGCCGAGGCGCAGCCGCCGGACGGCGTCTGGACCTACGCGAACGAGCTGCTCGACGCGGCCGCCCGGCTCGGCATCGAGCGGATCGTGACGTTCGCGTCGATGGCGTCGGCCCTGCACCCGTCGGCCGACCCGAAGGTGACCGGCGTCGCGACCGACCAGGCGATGCTGAAGGACCTGCGGACCGCCGAGGTCACGCTGCTCGAGGACGGCCAGATCGGCGGGCTGAACGGCGTCCTGCTCGGGGCGGCATCGGCGCGGGGGATCCCGGGACTCGGGCTGCTCGGCGAGATCCCGTTCTTCGCGGCGCAGGTGCCGAACCCGAAGGCGGCGCGGGTGATCCTGAGCGTCTTCTCGGTGCTCTCGGGCGTCGACGTCTCGCTCGCCGAGCTCGATCGGCACTCGGCCAGCATGGAACGGATGCTCATCGATGCCTACGAACGGCTGCGGACGCAGGCGGAGGCCGGTCGCGGCGAGGAGACGGGCGGAGAGGAAGTGGCCGAGGAGAACGGCACCACGCCGGACGCGGCGAGGATCCCGAACGGCACGTCGCCGCTGGACCTCGCGACCCGCCAGGACATCGAGCGTCGGTTCGAGGACGCGAGGCACGATCCCGCCAAGGCGGTCGAGCTCAAGCGGCATCTCGATCGGCTGCACGTGTTCGAACGGTACGAGGATCGGTTCCTCGACCTGTTCCGGAAGGCGCGGTGACGGCGGCGTCGGTCGTCCCGGTCACGGCGCCGCGAGCTGACGGACCTCGAGCGCCAGCGGCAGCGCCGCCGGATGGATCCGCACCACGCCGTCGCCGTTCTCGAGGGCGAAGCGACCCGACTTCGGGTCGCGGGCGACGCGGACGATGTCCTTCGGCGCCAGGTCGAAACCGAAGAGGACGATCGTCGCGACCTCGAGCTCGCGCGGGAAGTCGGCGATCTTGATCTCGGGGGCCCGTTCCGCGACGAGGCTCGCGAGCAGGCGGGCGACCACGACCCGGTCGGCGGGGCCGCTCGAGACGGGCGTTCCGTCGGTGGCGAGGGCGGTCAGCGTCCAGCCATCGTCGCCGCGGACGAGTTCCAGCGTCGCGTCGGGCCGGCGGATCTCGATCTTCTTCACGTCCTCGGCCCGCACGCCGCTCGCGACCGGGTCGACGAGGACCTCGAGCGGCGGGAAGAGCGTCGCCTGCGCGGCCGCCCCGAGACGGACCACGGACGGCACGCCCTCGACCATCGCGTGGCGAGCCGACGACGAGAGCCCGACCGGGCTGCCCACGAGGACCGAGCGGTCGAGCGACGCGTCGACCGCATCGACCGCGACCTTCGCGACCGGGGCGTGCAGGCCGTACGGCTCGAGGCCCTCCGGCGAGTCGAACAGGAAGCCCTCGCTCTCGACGCGGCCGAACGCCGCGATGAGATCCTCGATGCGGGGCCGGTCGGCGCGGGCCGAGATCGGCGCGACGAGCTTCCACGCGGCACCCTCGCGCTCGAGCCGGATGCGGACCTCGCCGCCCTCGCCCGCCCGGATCCAATCGATCGCCTCGATCGCGTCGGGCCCCCGCTCGCCGACCGGGAAGAGCCGCCGCGATCGCCATTCCTTCGGATCCATCTCGAGCAGCCGCTCGTGCAGCGCGACGTCGGTCACCGCGGGAGGCTCGCCCTTCCTCGCGAGGAAGCCGCGCCCCGCGAGGCCGCGGCGTCCGATCTGGACCTCCTCGCGGCGGTCGCCGGCGACGACGGCGAGGGTCGCCCGCGGCGGCGCGAGGCCCATCGCGGCGCGATCGGTGTCGTCGGCGTCGCGAAGGCGGGGCGCCGAGGCGAGCGCGACGCCGACCTGCCGCATCGAGAAGGGGTCCATCGGATGGCGGAACGGCTCGACCATCCACCACTCGGTGCCCTCGCGGGCGAACACCATCGGCGGCTCGCCCTCGCGGCGGAGCTCGATGCGGTCGAGGGCGTCGGGATCGAGGGCGTCGGCGAGGAACGGACGCGGTCCCGCGGCCGAGGCAGGCTGCAGCTCGGCGCCGCGCCACCGCCACCAGCCGAACGCGGCGGCCGCGACGAGCAGCCAGAGGACGACGACCGAACGCTTCCTCATGCCGCGTCCCTCCGGCGGCGGGCGGCGACGACGGCGCCGGTGACCACGAGCCCGGCGGGAAGCCCGACCGAGAGGCCGAGGAACCACGCGAGCCGCGTCGACTCGGGAATCTCGCCGACCCGCGGCACGTCGCGGCCGGTCAGGCCGCCCGCGATCAGGCGATCCTCGCCGGCGAGCCACCAGATCGAGGCGAGCAGCAGTTCGCGATTGCCGGGGTGCGCGAGGGCGTAGCGGCTTCCGCCGAGCGATTGCCCGGCGTCGATGACGCTCGAGAGCAGCCATCCCCCGCTGCCGACGACGATCGCCCGCCGGGGGCTTCCGCCCACCGCGTCGACGGTCTCGATCGCGACCGCGACCGGCAGCGCCTCGGCGAGCCGCTTGGCCGCGGGAACCTCGCGGATGCCCGCACCGTCCTTCCGCCAGTCGTCCTCGAGCCAGCGCGACGAACCGGGCTCGATCGCGACGAGCGAAATCGCTCCGGACGTTCCCTCGGCGGGCCGCACCGGGACCGGATGGTTGAGGAAGAGCGCGTTCCCGTCGG
>JBEIUL010000249.1:0-4454 GCA_040374395.1 Phycisphaeraceae bacterium | reverse complement strand
GGCGACGCCGGTGTGCGTGCGGTCACGGCGGTCGCCGGGCTTGCCGTCGCGGTCGGGGGCGACGTACGCCTCGATGCCGAGGATCGGCTTGACGCCGGCCTCCTTGGCCTTCGCGTAGAACTCCATCGCGCCGAAGAGGTTGCCGTGGTCGGTGACCGCGACCGAGTCCATCCCGAGCTGCTTGACCCGCTCGAGCAGCGGCTTGAAGCGGTTGCCGCCGTCGAGCAGCGAGTACTCGCTGTGGAGGTGGAGGTGCGCGAACGTCGGCTCGGCGTCGGTCGCGTTCGCTGCGGGAGTGCCTTCCGTGGCCACGTGGTCTTCCTCGGCTCCGGTCCGGGGCTGCATCCGGCGGGACGTGGATGGTACGGATCCCCGGCCGGGGTGCGGGCCGGTCTCGAGCGGTTCCTATGATGCCGCCATGAACCCCTCGACGGGACCGGGTTTCGGCGACGTGCGGGCATGGACCCTCCGGTTGGGCGGGCCCGGCGGCGGCTTCACCGAGCGGGCCTCCGCGGTCCGCGAGCGGCTGGTCGCCGGGCGCGGCCCGTTCGGCCGCCTGGCGGTGGGGATCCTGTCGCTCCTCGTCGCGGTCCCGATCTTCTTCCTGTTGCTCGCGATCGCGTTCCTCGTCTTCGTGCTGGTCCTCGTGGTGGCGGCGATCGGCGTCGCGTTCGCGATCGTGCGGAGGGCGTTCGGAGCGTTCCCACGCCCGGCTGGTCCGTCCCCGGCCGAGGACGGCCGCGAGAACGTACGGGTGGTGCGACGGATCGAGTGAGTCGCGCGGCGATCACGCCGCCGCGAGATCCGCAAGCCACGCCTCGCGAAGGCGGGCGGTGACCGGTCCGGGCGTGGCGGCTCCGATGTCGACGCCCTCGACGCCGATCACCGGAAGGACGCCCCAGCTCGAGTTGGTCAGGAAGACCTCGTCGGCCTTCGCGACGTCGTCGTAGGTCATCATCCGCCGCTCGGCCTCGAGGCCGAGCCCCGCGGCGAGCTCGAGCACGCGGCCGCGGGTCACGCCCGGCAGGACCGGCGACGGCAACCCGCCGTTCGGCTCCTCACCGCGGGCAATCGGCGTGAGCAGCTTCCCCTCGCGCACCGCGAACACGTTCGACACGCAGGCGCACGCGAGGTGGTTCGTCACCGAGAACCAGAGCGCCTCGCCCGCACCCTTGGCCGCCGCCGCCTGGAGCTCGGCGAGACGAGGCCAGTACCAGAGCGTCTTGTGCCCGGCGAACGGGTCGAGCGGGTTCGCCCGGGCGTCGGCGACGGTCACGCGGACGCCCTTCGTGAAGAACTCCTCCGGGTAACGCGTCGGCGGCTGCACCGCGACGAGGATCGTCGGGTCGTGCCGCGGCGGCGCCGCCTCGCCGCGGGCGAGGAGGTTCATGTCGCCGCCGGTGATGGTGAGCCGGATGCGGGCGTCGGCGAGGCCGCTGCGCCCGAGCGCCTGCCGCACCACCTCGGCGAGCGGCTCCGTCTCGAGGCGGCCGGTCAGCCCGAGCGCGACGGCGCTGCGGGCGATCCTCGCCAGGTGATCCTCGAGCCGCCAGACCTTCCCGTGCGCGGCCTTCATCGTCTCGAAGAGCCCGACCGCGTGCTGCAGCCCGGCGTCGAACGCCGAGACGCGGGCGTCTCCGAGGGGAATCCACCGACCGTTGAGCCAGACGTCCATGGGGAAAAGGGGGAAACTATGCGGGAAACGATGGGGAAAACGGGAAACTTGGATCACTCGAGCGTGGTCACGCCGAGCAGCTCGCGAAGCGCGGGGTCGGGATCGTACCGGGCCCGCACCACGAGCCACGGGCGGCCGTCGCGCGAGACGATCGCGTGGTGCGTGGCGCCGGCGGCCTCGGCGCGGGGCTCGCCCTCGCGGACCTCGATCGCGATCGTCGCCGGATCGACGCCGGCGACGGCCCTCGCCAGCACGCCGGCCACCGCGGGCGACGTCGCCGCGGCGTCGCCGCCCCGCACCGCCGTCTCGACGAGGGCCGCGATCGCCGGACCGCTCTCCGGCGGCTGGGCGGCCGGCTTCCCACGCGACCAGATCACCAGCGCGACGACGACGATCAGCGCCGGCGACAGCAGCCGGCGTCGCCACGAGAGTCCGTTCGGCATGAACGACATGGCCGGATCGTACCGGCCGTGGGTACCTTGGCGCCCGTGAGTCCCGCCGCCCCCGATCCGCCCGATCCGCTCGACGGCCTCGAGATCGCCGGAAGGCTCGAGGCCGACCGCCTGTGCGCCCGTTGCTTCCACCAGCTCGACGGGCAAGTCACGCGGCGCGACCCTCGGCTCGGGCTCACGATCGTCCGCTGTCCCGAGTGCGGGCTGGTCGCGGCGGTCACCGAACATCCGGTCTCGAGCCGGTGGGCGCGGCGGTTCGCGGCGATGGGTGCGGCCGCGCTCATGCTCGTGACGGTCGTCGCCTTCCTCGGGAACGTCGCGGCGCTCGCGGGCGTACTGCACGTGGTGGCCCACGAGTCGGCGGCGAACTTCGCGACGCCGCTGCGGGCCGCCCTCCAGGCCGGGACGGCGGACTGGAACCCCGACGAGGACGGCCGGCTCCGCTTCGTCGAGGACACCGCGTTCCGGGCCTCGGTCGGATCGGATCCGACCACCCTCGCCGCGGCGTGGAACGAGTTCATCTTCCCGATGTCGTTGCCGATCCTGTTCGGCTCGGTCGTCGGCGCGACCTTCTGGACGACCCTGACCCTCCATCGCCGGATCTGGACCTCGCTGGGACTGGTGCTGGTCATCCTCGCCCTCGCGTGGACCTTCGCCCGCGTCCCCTTCAACCTCGCATGGGCCGGCCGCACCAGCGGCATCGGCTTCTACGACCTCGCGTCGTCGGCCTTCGGCCCGACGTGGCTCGTGCGGGCTTGGCTCGTCAGCCTCGCGGCGTCGGTCGCGACCGTGCTCGGGGCCCGCCTGCTCGTCCCCCTGCTCGTCCGGATCGTCCTTCCGCCCAAGCTGGTCGCGGGTCTCGCGACCGTCTGGGACGTGAAGGCCTTCCGCTGACGCGACGGGCTCCTACACTGACGGTCTTTCCCCATCCGTCCCCATCCGGCCCCGCCCGTCCCCGCCAGCCCGCCATGACCATCGCCAGCGTCACCAACCTCCGCCACTCCTACGGCGGCCCGCAGGTCCTCGACGGGACCACGCTGTCGATCGCCGAGAACGAGCGGATCGGGCTCGTCGGCCGCAACGGCTGCGGCAAGAGCACGCTGCTGAAGGTCCTCGCCGGCGAGCTGAACCCCGATTTCGGCACGGTCTCGCTTGGCCGCGGCTCGCGCATCGGCTACCTGAGCCAGCACCCGCGGCTCGACCCGTCGCGGACGCTGCGCGAGGAGGCGGCGTCGGCGTTCGAGGGGCTCGCGGCGATCCAGGCCGAGCTCGAGAAGGTCTACGACGAGATGGCGACCGCCGACGGCGAGCGGCTCGAGCAGCTGCTCAAGCGGCAGGAGCATCTGGACGCGAAGCTCGAGCACGCGGGCGGCTACGCCGTCGACCACCGGATCGACGCGGTGCTGCACGGCCTCGGCTTCGAGGACTCGGCCTTCGCGACACCGGTCACCAGCCTCTCGGGTGGCCAGAAGGCCCGCCTCGGGCTCGCGAAGCTGCTGCTCGACGAGCCGGACCTCCTGCTGCTCGACGAGCCGACGAACCACCTCGACATCGAGGGCCGCCGCTGGCTCGAGGAGTTCCTCGCCGCGGAGTACCACGGCGCCGTGGTCGTGGTGAGCCACGACCGGTGGCTCCTCGACCGCGTGGTGAACCGCATCGTCGAGATCGACCGCGGCGGCATCCGCGACTACCCGGGCAACTACGAGGCGTTCGTGCGGCTGCGGGCCGAGCGGCAGCTCACCGAGCTGCGGGTCCACGAGAAGCAGCAGGACAAGATCCGGGCCGAGACGCAGTTCATCATGCGGTACAAGGCAGGCCAGCGGGCCAAGCAGGCCCGCGGCCGGCAGACGCGGCTCGACCGCTACCGGGAAGAGACCCTCGTCGACCGCCCGGCCGAGCTCGACGTGATGAGCCTCGAGCTGCCCGAGCCGCCGCGGGTCGGCGACACCGTCGTCACCTCCGAGCACCTCACGAAGGAGTTCGGCCCGAAGCGGCTCTTCCGCGACTTCTCGCTCACGGTCAAGCCCGGCGACCGCATCGGCATCATCGGCCCGAACGGCGCGGGCAAGACCACGCTCGTCCGCACGCTGCTCGGCGACATCGAGGGCGACGCGGGCACGGTCAAGCGCAGCCCGCGGCTCGAGGTCGGATGGTTCCGCCAGAACCAGGACCACCTCGACCTCTCGCTCGCGGTCTGGGAGTACCTCCAGCAGGTCATCATCGGCCTCGACGGCTCGGCCCAGGCGAGCGAGCAGCAGGCCCGCGATCTCGCCGGCGCGTTCCTCTTCACCGGCAAGGAGCAGGACAAGGTCCTGCGGGTGCTCTCG
>JBEIUL010000352.1:0-3222 GCA_040374395.1 Phycisphaeraceae bacterium | reverse complement strand
CTCGCCCAGGCCCACTGGAAGTTGAACCCGCCGATGCGGCCGTCGACGTCGAGGATCTCGCCGCAGAGGTGAAGCCCCGGCCGCACGCGGCTCTCGAGGGTGTCGATCGACACCTCGCCAAGCGGCACGCCGCCCGCGGTCGTCTCGGCGTAGGTGAAGCCGCGGTCGCCGGCGACCGGGATCTCGCTCGCGACGAGGGTGCGGACGAGGGCGCGGCGGAGTTCCTTGGGCACCTGCTGGACGCCTCGGGACGCGTCGACGCCGGCCGCGGCGATCGCGGCCTTCAGGAATCGCTCGGGAACCTCCGGCCCCGCGACCGAGCGGAGCGCCGCGAGCGTCGACTGGCCCGTCCGCGCGAGAAGTTCCCGCTCGAGCCGATCCGCGTCGAGATCGGGCAGCCAGTTCACGACGAGCCGTGCGGCGGCGTCGCGCTTCCGCGCATGCGCGAGATGCCGGCTGATGTCGAGCGCCGCCGGGCCCGACAGCCCGAAGTGCGTGCACAAGACCGGGGAACGCGGACGCACGAAGCCGGTGCCGCTCGAAGGCCGATACGGCTTCCCGTCGCCGCCGACGATCGAGAGTTCCGCCGGAACCGCGATGCCGCTCAGCTCACGCACCCAATGCCCGTCGGAAACGACGAGCGGCGCGAGGGCCGGCACCACGAGCCCGGTCACCGAGTGCCCGAGGCTGCGCGCGATCTCGAGCCCGAGCCCGTCCGAGCCTGATTTCGGCAGGCTCCGTCCGCCGGTCGCGAGAATCACCCGCCGGGCCCGGATCGGCCCCCCCTCGGTCTCGACGATGAAGCCTTCCTCCTCCGCCCGCACCGCGGTCACCCGGCACGGATGCCGTAGGCTGACCCCGGCGTCCCGGGCCGCCGCGAGCAAGGCGTCGAGCACCGTCCTCGCCTTGTCGGTCACCGGGAAGAGCTTGCCCGTTTCCTCGCGCTTCAGCTCGACGCCGCGCTCGGCGAAGAAGGCGACGGTCTCGTCGACGCCGAACCGCGACAGCACCCGCCGCACCAGGGCCGGGTTCGCGTCGGTCGCGTAATCGCGATCCTCGACGCGCCAGTGCGTCACGTTGCATCTCCCGCCGCCCGCGACCAGGATCTTCGCGCCGAGCGTCCTCGCGCCGTCGAGGGCGACGACCGTCGCGCCCGCCCGCGCGGCATGGATCGCCGCGAACAGCCCGGCGGCCCCCGCCCCGACGACAACGACGGGGTCGCCGCTCACCACTCGCGCTTCGGCAGCACGACCGTCGTCGAGACGTCGGTCGCCTTCTCGGCCGAGTAGGTGAGCGTCACCGCGTCGCCGCCCTTGCCGGTGACGATGAAGCGGAAGAACCTCGAGCCGCGGCCGGGAATGCCGTCCTCGACGCGGATCGAGCCCGGATTGAACCGCACCTCGTCCATCGACTTCGCGAAGCGGTCACGCAGGAAGCCGCTTGTCACCACGTCGGCCCCGGTCAGCATGAGCCGATCGGGCTGCCCGATGCCTTTCGAGGCCGCGCGGTCGGTCCGCGTCGGGATCAGCCGGTCGTTCGCCACCTCGACGTCGACCCGGAAGAGCCCCGGCCCGAGCTGCATCGCCTCGGCCTGCACCTCGCCGAACCGCATGAGCGGCATCTGCCCCGCGTGGTAGAGCGTGAACGCGAAGTTCCGGTGGCATTCCTCCTCGAGCATGAACGGCGGAGGTATGCGCGAGCTCCACTTGTTCCCGCCGCCCACGAGGACCGTACCGAGCGTCGGGTGCGTCACCTCCGAGAGCGGCGTCGAGGTCTGGTCGAGCAGCACGCGATCCTTCCAGCGTTCCATCGCCGGGCCGTCGGGCGAGCCGCCGTTCTGGCTGATGCGCTTCTCGGTCCAGAGCTCGTTCGTGTAGCTCATGATGCCGAGGCTCTCGGCGAGCCAGTTCACGAAGCCGCCGCGGACCGGGTAGAGGTCCGACCAGATCACCATCGAGCGGTATCCGGGCAGCATCTCCTCGCCGGCCTTGGCGATCGCGTCGTAGGTCGCCCGGTCGCGCGGCGGGTAGTCGGCCTCGCGGGACTGGGCCCCGGGGCCGCGCAGGATCATCCCGCCGGCGTTGTGGTACGCCTGCCCGGCCGCGAGATTCGGCCGCGTGAGGATGAACTCGCCGATCGCCCGCGTCTCGGGATACGCGAACGGCCAGTCGCCGGCCCCGCCCTCGACGTGCGGCGGATGCCAGTCGCCGGGAAAGTTCCGGTTCATGTCGTAGCCGCCGGGGCCGTCCTCGTTGATGCGGCCGTCGCCGTCGTTGTCGATGCCTTCCGGTCCCGCCATGCTCCAGTCGCCGCGGCGGATCGAGCCGTCGGCCCGCGGTTCGGTCGGGACCGGTTCCATCACGTTCGGGTCGAGCTCGCTGCGGCGGTGCGTCCCGTTCGGGTCGGGCCTCCACATGAAGCCGATCGAGCCGTCACCGTCGAGGTCCTCGGGACCGTCCTCGTCGAGGGCCCCGTCGCGGTCGTTGTCGGTCGGCTTGAGGCCGGTCCGGTTCGAGCTCGACGTGTGGGCCTCGGCGAACCAGCCGTCGCGGCCGTCGGGGTTCACCATCGGAATCAGGTGGAAGACCGAGCGGTCGATCGCCTCGGTGATCGCGGGCACCTTCCCGTAGCCCGCCAGCAGGTACCACGCGGTGTAGAGCACCGTCTCGCCCGCCTGCACCTCGTTGCCGTGGATGTTCGCGTCGATGTACATCGCCGGCTTGTCGAGCTCGCTGCCGGTCTTCGGGTTCGCGATCGTGAGCATCCAGAGCTCGCGGCCCTGTTCGCTCTTCCCGAGCGACGTGAGGGTGCAGAGCCCGGGATGGGCGTCGGCGAGCCGCTTGAGGAGGACCGACATCTCTTCGTAGTCGTAGAAGCGGTTGAAGGCGATCGGAACCTTCGAGTCGAGCTGCTGCTGGCCCGCGACGCGAGCGGCGGCACCGAGGGCAAGCGCCGCGCCGGCGATGATGCGGAGGAATCGTCTCATCGGGTGGCTCCTTCGGCCGCGGCGGGCTGGCCGTTCACGAATCGCTGCGAGTGTCGGAAGCCGGCGGGGCCCGTGACCGTGATCTCGAGCGGCTCGTCCCGCACCGCCCGGACGATCCAGCCGATGACCTGGCGCTCGCCGGCGTCCATGCGGTCGACGCGAACGACGCGATCGCCGCCGAGAACCTGCTCGACCGGGACGGAGACCTGTACCAGCACGGGGTCGACCTTCTGCGT
>JBEIUL010000115.1:0-7123 GCA_040374395.1 Phycisphaeraceae bacterium | reverse complement strand
CCCGCCGACTACCCGGCCGTCCTGCTCGCCGCCGGCTACTTCGAGTCGCTCGGCTTCACCGCCGAGGATCGCGCCCGGGCCGGTCACTACCGTGCCGACGCCCGGAGGGCGGCCCTCGCGTCGTCCTGCGTCGACATGGAGGCCTACCTCGCGTCGCTCGACATGACGATCCGGTTCGCGCCGTTCGACGCCGTGGGCAGGTCCCGGATCGCGCAGCTCACGAACCGCTCCAACCAGTTCAACCTCACGACCCGCCGCCGCGACGAGGCCTCCATCGCGGCGCTGGAATCACGGGCCGACGCGTTCACGCTCCAGGTTCGGCTGTCGGATCGATTCGGCGACAACGGCATGATCGGCGTCGTCGTCTGCATCGCGAGCGGCTCCGACTGGCTGATCGACACCTGGCTGATGAGCTGCCGGGTGCTCAATCGACGGGTCGAGGAGGCGGTGCTCGACGTGCTGGCCGCGAGCGCGTCCGATCTCGGCATCACCCGGCTGGTGGGCCTGTACATCCCCACCGACCGCAACGGCATGGTGAAGGATCACTACGTCCGGCTCGGGTTCCGGCCGGCGGGCACCGAGCACGGGGCGGATCGGTGGCACCTCGAACTCGCCGACCACGTGCCCCCGGAGGCCGCCGATGCGGATGGTGGTGGCCCCCGGCATCCGGGGCCCGGACGGGGCAGCCGAGGCCGACCGGTGACGATCAACTCGCTCGGCTTCCTCGGATTCGTCGTGGTGGCCGCCGCGGCCTTTCACCTCGCCCCCGGTCGCTGGCGGGCCCGCGGCGTGTACCCGCTGACGACGCTCGCGTTCATCGGGCTCACCGGCCCGTCGTGGGCGGCCTTGCTCGCCATGTTCGGATTCATGCTGGTCGTCTGGCTGGCGATCCGCATCGTGGCCTTCCGCCCCGACCGGGGAACGCTGCCGCTTCTCGTGGCCGCGATCCTCGTGCTGTTCGGCTGGCTCAAGGGCTACGACCTGCTGGCCTGGCTGCCGCTGGCCTCGCGGGTGCCGGCCACGATCGGGCTGGCGTACCTGCTGATCCGCGGGCTGCAGCTGCTGGTCGACGTGCGAGACGATCCGAAGCTGCGGCCGGCCGCGTTGGACGTGTTCTCGTTCCTCGCGTCGTGGCCGTGCCTGGTGTCGGGGCCGATCCAGCGGTTCCAGGATTTCCAGGCGCAGGCCGACGGCATGGCCTCCTTCCGGCTCGACGGGGACACGCTCGTCGAGGCGCTCGGCCGCATGGCACGGGGCTGGCTGCTCGTGCTCGTCGGCGGCGACTTCTTCCGCCACGTGTGGCAGGGATTGAAGGGGGTCGCCTTCGAGGACGCCTATCCGCTCGCCCTCGGCGGTTCGCAACTCGCGTTCCTCGCCTACCTCTTCTGCGACTTCGCCGGCTACACCGACATCGTGATCGGCGCGGGTCGGCTGTGCGGCCTTCGGCTGCCGGAGAACTTCGACCGTCCCTACCGATCCTCGAGCTTTCTCGAGTTCTGGAACCGGTGGCACATGACGATGTCGAACTGGTTCAGGACCTACGTGTTCGGTCCGCTGCTCAAGGCGCTGACCGTCCGCTGGCCGTCGGCGGCCGCCGCAAACCTGCTCGCGGCCGTCGCGTTCTTCGTCACCTTCTTCCTCGTCGGCATCTGGCATGGCACGTCGAAGGCATTGATCCTCGCGGGCCTGCTGGTCGGGCTCGGCGCCAGCGTGAACCATTGGTATCGCGGGGTCGCTCGGCACGCCCTGGGAAAGCGGGCGTTCGACGCGCTGCCGCGGCACGTCGCCTACCGGATGGCCGCCAAGGGGCTGACCTTCGCGTACCTGTGCGCGGCCATCGCGCCGCTCTGGATGGGAGGGGCGGAGATCCGGTCCGTCGCGGGCCGCTACGGCCTCACCGGACTGTTGATCTCGCAGGCGTTCATCTTCGCCGTGGTGGCCCCGACGGCGGCGCTGCCGTCCGTCGAGATCGCCCGGCCGCGGTCCCTCGCGTGGCGGTGCTTCCTGATCGCGCTGGCCATCGTGATCATCGAGATGTACGTCTTCCTCTTCCCGCCGACCGCCGGCCGGTTCTTCTACCAGCAGTACTGACCGCGCCGTCCGGCCGCGCGTGCCTCAGGGCAGGTCTTGCCGCTGCACGACGAGGCCCATCGAGCGGGGAATGAACCGCGGATCGGGCAGCATGCGCCGCGGGTTCACCGACAGGGTCTCGAGCACCCGCAGCCCGTGACGCTCGCACATCGCCACGAGTTCCGACTCGCGGCGGAACTCGAAGACGTGATCGACCTGCGCGGCGGTGAGGGCGCCCGTGAGGAACCCGCGTGCCCCGGGCACGAGCAGGTGCGCGATCACCTCGACCAGCCTCTCTGGCCGTTCCAGGTGCTCGATCAGGAACGAGCAGATCACCGCATCGGCCGAGGCGCGGGGCATCGCGCCGAGATCCAGCGCGTCGCGCAGGAAATAGGCCGCCCGGTCCGAGACCCCGGCCGCCTCGGCCACGCGGGCCGCGATGGCCATGGACGAGGGGCTGATGTCGAAACCGGTGAGCCTCGCGTCCCGACGATTGGCCAGCGCCCAGCATCCCCAGCCGCCGTGCCCGGGGGCGATCTCCACGATCTCCGGCGCCGCAGGCAGGCGCGCCAGGAAGCGGTCCCTGAAGAACAACGACAGCTCCATGTGGTGCGCCCACAGGAAATTGGTGAGGAACACGCCCCACAGGTAGTCATCCATCACCTCGGGCCGGGAGTAGACGGCGGCGTTGCATTCCTCGTGGCTCGAGTTCTCGTAGCGTCCGGCGGCCTCGTAACGGGCCTGGGCCAGGATCACGTCGCTCGAGAACCGGGCGAAGGCATCGACGCAACGCGGGGCCCACCCCTCGTTCCCGTGGATCGCGGCGGCCCATCCGAGAAACTGCTCGGCCATCGCGTCCCATGCGTCGGGATCGACCTCCCGGGCCTCCTCGATGCCCCGCAGCGATCGCGGCTGGTGGTCTCGCACGTAGGCGAAGAGGGTTTCGACGTGGGTCATCGGCACTTCCGTGGGCGAGCGACCGGGCCGGCCAGGCGACGGCGGGGGGCGGGACGAACAGGTGCCCTCGAGCGTCGTCGTGCGACGCTTCCCATCCACCGGCCGCAAGATCATACTCCTTGGATGCCATCGATCGTGCCGATGCGCCCGGGCTCCCGTCCCGGACGACGAGACCGCCGATCAAATCGCCGATGAAATCTCCGATGAGGCCGCTCCTTCTCGTCGTCGGTTTTCTCGTCGCGATCAACGCGTTCGTCATCGGCGTCATCGGCTTGGGGATGGGGTTCCCCGTCGCCAAGCGGATCGGCGTCTATCGACCGCTCGGACGTACGCCCTCGAACGAGGAGTTCGGGCTCGTCGCCTTGCTCGAGACGGCGCGACTGGCGCAGTCCGATCGGCCGCAACTCATCGTGCTCGGTGCATCGATCCCCGCCGGGGCGTACCCGCCGGGACTGGTGGAGTCGAGGCTGCCCGGCTACACCGTCAGCAACCTCGCCATGCCGGCGGCGACGATGACCGAGATCCTGCAGTTGTTCGACGAGGCCCTCTGGGCCCTGCCTCCGCGCGTCCTCGGCGAGTCGGTCGTGGTGCTCGGGATCAACTGGGTGTCGTTCAGTCCCGACGTCCTGGTCTATTCCTCCGTCCCCGCGTCGAGCCCGACCTGGTGGTCGCCTCCCGGTCTCACGACCTACGTTCGCAAGGCGGCGGACCGGAGCCCGCCGATCCTCGGCATCTCGCACCCGCTGCGGGCGTTGCTGCCGCGATGGCTGGTTCTCGAGGGGAAACGGCGACTGAGGGTGTTGGACAGGCTACGGGAGATCCTGCCGGCCCACGCCGGCGAATGGCTGTCGCAGCGGGCCTTCTGGCGGCTGCAGCCGGAGGCCATGCGCCTCGACCGGGAACGCCGCGAGGCGGCATCGCCCCGGCCGCGACCGATCAGCGAGACGTTCTTCAGCCTGTCGATCAAGGAACAGACCGAGTATCTCCTCGCCGAGAGGGGAAAGACCGGAACTCTGCTCGATCCAGGGCACTTCGACCTCGTGACGCGGCTCATCGACCGGGCCTGTTCCGCAGGAATGACGGTCGTGATCGTCGACATGCCGCTGCACAGCGACCACCGGCGGCACCTTCCGATGCTCGGCGAGTACCAGGAACGGCTCCGCAACGCGGTCGCGGCCCATGGCGGCCGGGATCGCGTGCACCTGATCGACCTGACCGCGGCGCTGCCCGACGAGGTCTTCCTCGATCTCGGCCACGCCAAGGCCGACCGTGTGGATGCCTGGGTCGACCTGCTGGCGGACCGGCTGCGGCCGCTCCTGCCGAGCCCCGGCCCGCTCCCGTGACCTCGTCTCTCGCCACGGTTTCAACGGTGCCGCGGCGAAGGCCGCTCGCGACGCGTTCGTGGCGATGCTCGCCGGGGTCCTGCGGACCTGCCGCTCGCCGGTGTGCGTCGAGAGCGCCCGGCACGGCCTCGGTCACATGGTCGGCTCGACCGGCGGCGTCTCGGGCGAGGTGATCCGGGCGTGGCTGCAGTCGGGGGTCGACGTGCCCCCCGAGACCCGGGCCTACGCGGTCGCCGCGGCCGAGGGCACGATCCCGTAGCCGGTCTGAGGCCGTGGCAAGAAATTTGGCGGCGTTTTCGGGGAGGGCACTTTTTCCGGGGTACCGTCCGTCAGGAGCGTCGGGTGGAGGGGTACCCGAACGCCCAACGAACGGAACCCGTCCAAATTCCGAACAGGCCTTGACGGATTGGCCGATGGATGGGACCGTACAAAACCCGAACGGACTCGACATGATCCAGAACGCAGTCTCGACCGCTTCCGCCTCCCGAACCGCCGCCTCGACTTCCGCGCCCGCCGCGGCCGGAACCGCTCCCGTGAAGAACCTGCCCGATTCCGGAACGACCTCCTCCGGTTCCGCCGCCTCCCGTACGGTTCCGTCCTCCGCGAACCGGCTCTCCCCCGAACCCGAAGCCCACTCAGGAAAGACCACCATGGCCAAGCCGCCCGTCGCTCCTCCGCCCGCCAGCAAGCCCGCCACCCCGGCCCCGGCCGCGAACGGCACCAAGCCGGTTCCGCCCTCGGTCGTCGAAGACAAGCCGACGGTCTCCCGCACCGCAGATCCGAAGACCGGCGAGGCCGCGGGCCTCGACTCGAAGGGCAAGAAGCTCGCGATCGAGCGGGCCATGGGCCAGATCGAGAAGAACTTCGGCAAGGGCTCGATCATGCGGCTCCAGTCCGACGCGATCCCGCAGATCCCCGCGATCTCGACCGGCGCCCTCAGCCTCGACCTCGCCCTCGGCGGCCGCGGCCTGCCGCGGGGACGCATCGTCGAGATCTTCGGGCCCGAGTCGAGCGGCAAGACGACCCTCGCCCTCACCGTGGTCTCGAACGCCCAGAAGGCCGGCGGCACCGCGGCGTTCATCGACGCCGAGCACGCCCTCGACCCGAGCTGGGCCAAGCGGCTCGGCGTGAACCTCGACGAGATGCTCGTCTCGCAGCCCGACACCGGCGAGCAGGCCCTCGAGATCTGCGAGCTGCTCGTACGCTCGAACGCGGTCGACATCATCGTCGTCGACTCGGTCGCGGCCCTCATCCCGAAGGCCGAGATCGAGGGCGAGATGGGCGACAGCCACGTCGGCCTGCAGGCCCGGCTCATGAGCCAGGCCCTCCGCAAGTTGACCGGCGCCATCGCCCGCAGCGAGACGATCGTGATCTTCATCAACCAGCTCCGCGAGAAGATCGGCGTGATGTTCGGCTCGCCCGAGACCACGACCGGCGGTCGTGCCCTCAAGTTCTACTCCTCGGTCCGCATCGACATCCGGCGCATCGGTGCGATCAAGGACGGCGAGGCGAACGTCGGCAACCGCGTGCGGGCCAAGGTCGTCAAGAACAAGATCGCGCCGCCCTTCCGCGAGGCCGAGTTCGACATCATGTTCGACGAGGGCATCAGCCTCTCGGGCGACCTGCTCGACCTCGCCGTCACCGAGAACGTGGTCGACAAGAGCGGGGCGTGGTTCAACTACGGCCCGACCCGTCTCGGCCAGGGCCGCGAGAACGCCAAGCATTTCATCCGCCAGAGCCCCGACCTCTTCGCCGAGATCCGCGCCGCCGTGCTCAAGAAGCGGCTCGCGAACCCGAACGGGGTCCCGGCCAAGGCGCCCCGCGGCGAGTCGGACGACGACTGAACCAAGTGACGGCCGTCGCGCACCTCGGGGTGCGAGCCAGGCGAACACCGTCCGGTGCCCGGGACCACGGAGCGACGGGGCCATGCCCCGTCGTCCTCTCGACCCCGGCACATCTCAAGCCAGACCTCGGTTCCCGAGGGTCGCGAGGTGGGGCGCGACCTTCGGGGCCGAGGTCGCTCGACGCCGTTGGCGGAGGGCGTCGGCCCTGCTAGGATTCCCGACCTGCCGCGGATGTGGCGAAACTGGCAGACGCGCGAGATTCAGGTTCTCGTGGGAGTAAAATCCCTTGGAGGTTCGATTCCTCTCATCCGCATGACATGCGACGGGCCCGGCTGACGCCGGGCCCGTTCGCTTTCCCGACCATGCCCGCCTACCTCGACCACAACGCGACGACGCGGCCCCTCCCGGAGGTCGTCGACGCGGTCCGCGCCTCGATGCTCGAACGGTGGGGCAACCCGTCGAGCGTCCATCGGGCCGGCATGGAGGCCCGCCGCGCCGTCGACGAGGCCCGTGATCGCGTCGCCCGCCTCGTCGGCTGCCAGCCGCGGGAGCTCATCCTGACCTCGGGCGGTACCGAGGCGGCGAACATCGCGATTCTTGGTTCACTCGGGGGTTCACTCGGGGGTTCACTCGGGGGTTCACTCGGGGGTTCACTCGGGGGTTCACTTGGGGGATCCCTCGAGCTTGCCAGCCGCGAGCGACGGCTGCTCGTGACCAGTCGCCTCGAGCACTCGGCCGTCCGCGAGACCGCCGAGGCGTGGGGCGAGCGGGGGGGCGAGGTCGCGTGGGTTGATCACCGTGCCGACGGCCGGATCGACCTCGACGCCCTCGCGGCCCGGCTCGACCGCGACGCCTCGCGCATCGGCCTCGTCTCGCTCATGTGGGCGAACAACGAGACCGGGGTGATCT
>JBEIUL010000404.1:0-2740 GCA_040374395.1 Phycisphaeraceae bacterium | reverse complement strand
CGAGGCGCGGATCGCGACCTGCTCGGGCCCGAGGTCCTGATACGGGACTTCCTTCACGATCCAGACCTCGATCCCGCGACGCTCGAGCCGCTCGACGAGGGCCGCGAGATGGCGGCCGAGCGTCGCCTCGGCCGACTCGCCGGTCGCCTCGTCGTCGACGGAATCGGTCACCAGGCGGCCGACCTCGTCGCCGGGCTCGGGCACCACGCTGACGCTCCACCGGCTCGCGAGCACCACGTGACGGATCGACGGCGTGCTCTCGATCCATTCGAGCACCCGATCGTTCCATGCGGCCGAGGACGGTTCGGTGCAGACCCGCCACAGGCCGGGAACGGGCGGGAAGCCGGTCCGCAGGAACGCCGCCCCGCACAGCCCCGCGCGTTCGGCCGCTTCCGCGAGCACCTCGCTGGCCGCGAGACCATGGCTGTCGCCCCACAGGACAAGCGTCGGCTCGGTGGCGGATCCATCGCACGCCCCGAACCGCGGCGGCGAACGGAAATCGAAGGACGCCGAGGGAAGCAGCGCCCGCGAGCCCTTCGTGCCGCGCACGAACCGGGTCGTCTCCTGGTCCCAGCGGGCCGGCAGTCCCTGGGCGAGCCAGATCGCCGCGCCGACCGCCGCCAGCGCCACCGACGCGAGCGCACCGCGGACGAGCACCGCCTGCCGCGAGGTCCGCCCGGAAGGCCGACGGAACGGCGTCTCGACGAACCGCCACGAGAGGACCGCCAGCCCGAACGAGACCGCAAGCGCCGATCCGGCGGCGATCGGGCTCAGCTCCTCGCCAAGCACGCACCGGGCGAGCGAGAGCGCCGGCCAGTGCCAGAGATAGAACGAGTACGAGACCAGGCCGACGAACCGCAGCGGCCCGAACGAGAGCATGCGGCCGAACGCGGTCAGTCCCGCCGATTCGCTCCAGAGCACGAGGGCGGTGCCGAGGCAGGGGATCGCGGCCGCGGCCCCGGGGAAGGGCGTCGACGCCCGGAACTCGACGCAGGCGTAGGCGATCGCCACGAGCCCGCCGCCGGTCGCGACGAGCCGGAGCGGCGCGGGTACTCGGGTCGGGACCGGCGCGAGGGCCACGATCGACCCGAGCAGCAACTCCCAGGCCCGCGACGGCAGCAGGTAGAACGCGTCGTCGGCGTCGATGCCGATCTGGTGCACCGACCACGCGAACGAGACGAACGCGAGGACGACGAGGATCCCGGTCGCGAAACCCCGGCCCCGGCGCCACGCCAGGGCGAGCACCAGCGGGAAGAAGACGTAGAACTGCTCCTCGACGGCGAGCGACCAGGTGTGCAGCAGCGGCAGGAGCTCGGACGGTCCCGCGAAGTAGTCGGCGGTGATCGCGTAGTAGACGTTCGCGAGCATGAACGTCTGGGCGACCGCGGCTCGCCCGAGCTTGGCCGCCGGATCGGGCATGAGCACCAGCAGTCCGACCGCAAGCGTGACGAGCACCATCACCGTCGCCGCGGGCAGGATGCGCCGCACGCGACGCTCCCAGAACCCGGCGAGCGAGAACGTGCCCGCCGCGAGGTCGCGGGCGATCAGGCCGGTAATCAGGAAGCCGGAAAGGACGAAGAAGACGTCGACTCCGACGTACCCGCCGCGGAAACCGAAGCCGCCGTGGAACAGCGCGACCGCCAGCACGGCGATCGCCCGCAGCCCGTCGATGTCGGTTCGATACTCCCGCACGCGTCGCCTCCGGTAATCGGAAGCCCGGGAAAGTAGGGCCGGAGCGCGTGAATGTGGGAAGGCTCGCCCCGCCGGGGCAAAAAAGGCCCGGAAATCAGGGCAGTTTCCGGTCCACGGTGATTTCTCGGACCGCCGCCGGGCTACCGGTTCCGCGCCGCCCTCTCGCGTCGCCAAGCGCCGATCCTCACCCGGAGCCGCTCGAGCGGTGGCTTCACGAACGAGAACGGCATCGCCGCGTGCCGCACCGACTCGCCGAACGCCCAGAGGCCCTTCGATCCCTTGGGCTTCCGCCAGTCCGAGCAGTCCCAGCCGAGCAGCGATTCCAGCCGAGCGATGTCGGGCTCGAGCCGCTCGACGAGCCATCGCGCCGACTCGGGATGCATGTCACCGAGCTTCAACCGGGCGTGCTTTCTCGCCATCGGGCCGAAGTCGTGCCGCGCGACGCCGAGGAAGTCGGTGAGCGAGTCCATCGTCCGCCTGGGGTCCCGCGTCAGCGACTCGAGCCGCAGCACGAGCGTCCGCTCGCGGGGGACGAGCCGCCAGAGGGCCTCGAGCTGGCTGGCGTACTGCCCCAGGGTCCGGTAGCCGAATCCCCCGAAGCCGTCGAGGCCGAGGCGGGCCCGCTCGGCGAGCCGCCCGTCCTCGGCGAGGAGCGCCCGATGGAACGACTTCCGCTCGCGACCCTGCTGGACCCAATGGTTCCACGCCGAGTACGCCCGCGTCACGGGATTGCGGAAGATGCAGACGATCCGCAGGTCGGGCGAGTAGGCCGCCAACCACTCGAGGGCCACCGGCAGCGCGAGGTACGACGGGGTGACCTCGCCGCGGACCACGTCGCGCCGCCTCCAGTCCCAGTTCCGGTGGTACTCGTCGCGGTCGGGCGGACGGCCGGGCGGGAAGTTCGAGTTGCGGTCGAAGTAGTGCAGCTCCTTCCACGGCGGCATCGCGACGCCCGGATGGAGGCGGAGGAGGGCGTCGAGCGTGGTGGTGCCCGCCTTCTGGGCGCCCGCGATCACGAAGTCGATGCGGGCGTTCGACGGGATTGGGT
>JBEIUL010000376.1:0-2959 GCA_040374395.1 Phycisphaeraceae bacterium | reverse complement strand
GGCGATCGCCTCGAGGCTCTCGCCGAGCAGGGCCGGCGGCGGGCCGGCGCTGGCGATCGAGGCGGTCACGTCGTCGATGATCTGGGGCCACACGCGACGGTCGTCGAGCAGCGTGCGCATGGTCTGGGCACCGGCCCCGAGCGATCCCTCGGCCTCGAGGGCCTGGTACTGGCCCTTGAACTGCTTGCCCTGCCGCAGGACGTTCTCGACCCTCTGCGCCGTCTCGGCGGCGGCGCCCGACCGCAGGGCGTTCCGGTCGAGCAGCCCGCGGATGAACATCGAGCCCGAGGCGAGGACGGCGATGGCCGCGGCGGCCGCGAACCACTTCGTCTTCATCGCCCAGACCTGCTCTCGGAGCACGCGGGCGGGCGTGAGGTTGATCGAGACCGGACCGAGGCCGATGCCCTGGAGGGCGAGTCCGTAGGCGGTCGCCATGTTCACCGCATGCTCGGCGAAGTCGGCTGCCTCGCGGCCCTCGACGCGGATCCGGCGGAAGTCGTCGAGGCGCTGGACGTCGAGGTTGAGCTGCTGGCCGAGGAACTTGCGGAGGCCCGGGATCTTGAACGTCGAGCCGATGCCGATCATCGTCTCGATCTGGGCGCCGCGGTGGAGCTGCTGGTAGTAGTTGATCGACTTCTGCACGTCGGCGAGCAGGTCGCCGAAGACCGGCCGCATCGCCTGCATGATCTGCTTGGCGTACTTGCTGGTCGCCGACTCCTGCTTGAGCAGCTCGCCCTTGCCGTACGAGAGCTTGAACTGGTCGGCGATCGCCTCGGTGAAGTGATGGCCGCCGAGCGGGAAGGTCCGGACCCAGCAGCGGTTGTCGTCGACCACGATGAGGTCGGTCGAGGTCGTGCCGATGTCGAGGAACACCGTGGGCTTGCCGCCGCCCGAGAGCTGGAGGTCGTACGCGAGGGCGTTGAAGACGGCGAGCGGACTGAGGGTGATGACGTCGGGATTGATCCCGAGCTCGCGGTAGAGCGAGAGCCGCTGCTCGAGGCGCTCCTTCGTGACCGCGAAGATGCCCACCTCGATCTCGGGGCTGTCGGGCCGCTCGAAGGTCTGGTAGTCCCACTCGACCTCATCGATCGGGAACGGGATCTGCTGGACCGCCTCGAACTTGACGATGTCCGGGACCTTCTTCGGCTCGACCGGAGGCAGCTTGGTGAAGCGGGCGAACGCCTGGTTGCCGGGGATCGAGATCGCGACCCGCTCGCCCTCGACGCTCTTCTGGCTCACGAACTGGCCGAGGCTGAGACGGATCATCTCGTCCTGGTCGAGGTCGGGCGAGGTGAGCACCTTCTTGTGCGGGATGAAGGCGAAGTCGGTCATGCGGGCGGCGTCGCCGTCCCGCTCGAGCCGGATCGCCTTGATCCCGTAGGCACCGACCTCGAGTCCCCAAGAGGCTTTGGCAGTGGCCATCGTCGATCGTCCTCGGGAAGCGGCCCCGGAGGAAAGGCAGACCGGCGGGGACGACCCACCGAACGCCGACCTTTATCCGGGCCTCGCACTATAAACGAAGGGTTTTACGCTGACAGGGCCTTTAGAGAAGGTCCGAGAACCAATTCGGATCCACTTTCCGCGTTCCGGTCCGCACCTGAGCCGTCAGTTCGAGGCAGGACCGGCCGAAATCAGCCGATCTCTCCCGGACCGGTCCACGGATCGTCCCGGACCACCTCCGCACCGAAGGATCCGAACTTCCCTACGCCCGCCCGCGTCGGCCGGATCCGCCGAAGAGTCGCTTCCGACATCACCCGGCGGTTCCGGATCGACCTCGATGGTCGGACCTCACATTCCCTCGGGTCGCTTCGCCGCCGATCCCGGTCGCGGCTACCTTGATGCGTTCTCCCTGAAGGCCCCACGATGACCGACGAAACGACGCCGGAAACCCCCCTCCCGACTCCCTCTCGCACCGCGGCCTCCGCGCGGCACGATCTCGACGCCATGCTCGAGGCGGAAGTCTCCGCCGCGCTCGGCGGCATGAGCGTCGACGACCTCGTGAGCGAGAAGCAGCGGCCGAAGGCCGCGGCGAACCAAGGCAACCGTGGCCGCCAGATGCGGACGGGCAAGGTCCTCCGCGTGCACGGCGGCGACGTCTTCGTCGAGTTCGGGCCGCGCTCGCAGGGCGTCTGTCCGGTGGTGCAGTTCGACACGCCTCCCCAGCCGGGCGACCAGCTCGATTTCGTCGTCGATCGCCTCGACGCGTTCGAGGGGCTGCTGCTGCTGTCGCGTCCCGGCGTCGTGCAGAAGGCTGACTGGGGCAACCTGTCCGAGGGCATGGTCGTCGAGGCCCGCTGCGTGGGCATGAACAAGGGTGGCCTCGAGATGGAGGTCGCGCACCACAAGGGATTCATGCCCGCCGGGATGGTCGACGTGCGGCACGTCACCGACATCTCGGTGTTCATCGGCGAGAAGTTCCCCTGCCAGATCGTCGAGCTGAACCGCGAGAAGGGCCGGATCATCCTCAGCCGCAAGGCCGTGCTGGCCGCGGAGCGACGCGAGAAGGCCGAGCAGCTGCTCGCGGTGCTCGAGGAGGGCCAGACCCGCAGCGCGACCATCCTGTCGCTGCAGCCCTACGGGGCGTTCGCCGATCTCGGCGGGATCGACGGGCTCATCCACATCTCCGACCTCTCGCACGACCGGCTCCGCCACGCGAAGGACGCGGTCAAGGAGGGCGAGGTCGTGCAGGTGAAGATCCTGCGGATCGACCGCAACGTCTCGCCGCCGAAGATCTCGCTCGGCCGCAAGCAGACCATGTCCGATCCGATCGCCGCCGCGATGAACACCGTCGCCGCCGGCGAGACGGTGACGGGCAAGGTCACGAAGACCACCGAGTTCGGCGCGTTCATCGAGATCGCCCCGGGCGTCGAGGGCCTCGTGCACATCAGCGAGGTCAGCCACGACCGGATCCCGAGCGTCGACAAGGTGCTCAAGCGCGACGAGGTCGTGACCTGCAAGG
>JBEIUL010000112.1:0-7143 GCA_040374395.1 Phycisphaeraceae bacterium | reverse complement strand
GCGTGGGTGACGTGGCGATCGGGCAACGGCTTCGTGGGCTGGGCGCCGACGCCGCCCAAGGGCGTCGATCCGTGCACCGTCGAGCCGTTCGCGTGGAACGTCGTCTCGACGAGGTACCTGCGATCGAGCTCGATCTCGCAGCAGGTGATGCCGTTCGCGCGGACCGTGAACCTGATCGGGGCGACGACCTGCGTCGGGGCCCCCGACCCCGCCGACTTCGCGAGGCTGCTCGGCAGCGACCGCCGGATCAACCTCGTCCGCACGCCGCGCACCTCGGACCGCGGCACCGCGGGGATCGTCTGGGTCTACGCGCCGGACCTCACCGGCTCGGCGCCGCCGCTGCGCGGGCGGACGCCGGAACTCCCGCCGCCGACGCTCGCCCTCGAGGACATGCCCGACGCGCCGCCCGAGGGTGCCGATCCCGAGAACCCGCTCGACCGGCAGGAGGTCGAGCGATCGCGGCTCGCCGCCGAGCAGTCGGAGGATCGCGAGGAACTCCAGTCGATGCACGAGGCCGACGCGGCGAACCCGCCGCTGGCGACGATGACGCCCGAGCAGGTGCGGGAGTGGCAGCGGAAGGAGAACGCCGAGCACGCGGCGATCGTGGCCCGCGAGCGGCGCATGCTCGACGAGAAGCACCGCGAGGAGCTCGCGCCGCAAGTTTCCCCGCCGGCGACCGGTCCGACCGCGGCGCCGACGGCCCAGCCCGCCGCGCCGGCCCCCGCTCCGACCCCGGCTCCGACCCCCGCTCCGGCCCCAAGTCCGACCAAGCCCGCGGGCTCCTGAGGCTCAGGCGGTCCACGAGGCGAGCAGCACCGCGAGGTCGCCCGCCTCGACGACGCCATTCCCGTCGAGATCGGCCGGTCCGCCGGTCGCCGCCCACGCCGCGAGCAGCAGCGCAAGGTCGGCGGCGTCGACTCGCCCATCGCCGTTCAGGTCGCCCGGCGGCGCGGGGCATCCCTCGCTCACCACGCGGAACTCGTCGATCGCGGCCTCGACCACCGAGCCGGTGCCGAGGTCCTGGGCGCGGAACCTCACGCGCCCGCTCGACGACGGCAGGATGAAGTCGCCGACGCGGAAGCTCCGCTCGACCCAGGTGCCGGCGTTCTGGCTCACGTTCTCGAGCTGGACCCACGTCGCACCGTCGCGCGAGACCTCGATCGGCATCGAGTCGGAGTTCGGGGCGCCACCCTGGTTGTTCGAGTACCACCGCGCGAAACGGATGGTGGCATCGGGGTTCGACAGGTCGAGGACCGGCGACAGCAAGGTGGTGACGCCGCCGTCGACGTCGGCCGCGCCGATCGCGCCGCCGACGGCGCCCTGCCCGGTCACGAAGCAGCGGGTGCCGTCGGTCGAGACGTCGTTCTCGGGCTGCGCCGCGGTGCCGACCGGATCGACCCGCACCCACTGCCCGCTGGTCGCGGTGTCGCCGGCGACGCCCGCGGTCCAGCCGAGGTCCGACTCGAAGTCGTCGTCGAAAGCCAGCGACTGTTCCACTGCGGTCGCCGTGAACGGTGACGCCGCGCCCGCGAACGGGGCCGTCGCGGCGCCGGCGGAAGTCTCGACCCGGACGTACCAGCCCACGGTCGCGCCGCACGGGGCGGCCGGGAGGTCGGCGGTCCACGCTCCGCCGCCGAGGCCCGTCGCGGGCACCGGCGTGAACTCGCCGTCGGCGATCCGGGCGTACAGCGTCACCCCGGTGATCGACGGCGATCCCCACGACGGGTACGCGGCGATGCGGACCGCCGTCGCGACGTCGGCCGGCACCGTCGCCGGGCGGCCGAGGGGGAACGCGACCACGGCGGGCTGCGACGCCGACTCGAGGAACTCGAACGTCGCCGCGAGGTTCTCGCGCACCGTCGGCTCGATCTGCGCGACCGGCAGGACGAATCCGCCCTGCCCGAGGTCGCGCAGCTCGATCGTGTACGAGACCTGACCCCGCTCACCGTAGGCCCAGTCGACCATGCCGCCGCTCGCGAGGTAGAGCGTGCTGCCGATCGGACCGCTCGTGTAGTTCGCCTGCGTCTCGGCGGCGATCGCCGCCTTCATGCGGTTCCCGAGCTCGCCGAACATCGCGGCCTGCGGGTTCGCGGCGGTCGTGTAGCCCCACGGCGAGAGGATCAGCTGCCCGTAGGAATGGAAATCGATGCTCGCGACGATGTCGGGCCGCGCGAGGTGCAGGTCGCGCAATGCCTGCGACTCGGGCTCGGAGAACGGCGCGGTGCCGCGGTAGGTGTCGTTCGACGGCACGGTGCTCGCGCCCGCCCCGCCCCACTGGTAGCCCCAGTTGCGGTTGAGGTCGACACCGATCGAGCCGTCGGAGTTCACGCGGCGGTTCTTCCGCCAGAGCCGCTCGGGGCCCCAGGAGTGCGCGTAGCCGTCGGGGTTCACCACCGGGATCACCCAGACCTCGACGCGCGAGAGGATCGCGGTGACCCGCGGGTCCGAGCCCTCGCCGTCGACGAGGGCGTCGGCGATGGCCATGCCGACCATCGGGCTGATCCATTCGCGGGCATGCTGCGTGCAGTTGAGGGCGATCGCCGGCAGGGCCGGGTCGCGCGAGATGCGGATCGCCCGGATCGGCCGCCCCTCGATGCTCGTGCCGATCGTCTCGAGCGTCACGAGATCGGGCCGCGCCGCCGCGAGGTCCTGCAGCTTGGTGTCGATCGCCGCGAGGTCGCGAAAGTCGGCGAAGAACGGGTCGCCGCCCGCCACGCCGCCGTCGGCCCCGCCCGCGGCGAGCCGCTCGCGCTCGGCCCGCACCACGGCGCCGACGTCGGCGATGAGCGTCTCGAAGCGGATGCCGGTCCGCTCGAGCGCCCGCATCGCCTCGGGCGTGAGCCGCGCATCGACCTTCAGGCCGGGCGCCGCGGCGTGGCTCCAGAGATCGTCGGTCAGGGCGAGCAGCGTGCGCAGCTCGCGATGGTCCCTCGGGACCAGGCGAACGACCGAATGGCCTTCGTAGGGCGTCTGCGCGAAGGCCGCGGACGCGAGGAGCGAGACGATCGGAAACACGGCACGCGGGGTTCGGTTCGGCACGGAGATATCCCGTTTCGGTGCGGAGCCCGGCGCCGGGCGGTTTGACTCGCCCGCCTCGGGGCTCGATGCTTCCCGAAGTATGCCTCGCGTCCGCGGACTCTCCCAGCGTCTTCCCGCGATTTCCCGCCTCGCCGCCGGCTTTCCGGTCGCGGGCGTCGCGTTGGCCGTCCTGCTCGGCGGCTGCGCACACCCCTTCGACCGCCGCCCGCAGGCCGGGACCCCGAGCGACGCGACCCTGCCGTCCGATCCCTGGTCGCCGCGGGCCCTCGCGATGTTCGAGGGCCGCTCGGGCCGCGTCCTGACCTGGGCCGACCTCTTCGAGGGCGTCGCGTGGGCCGACGTGGTCATCGTCGGCGAGACGCACGACAACCTGCGGGCCCACGAGCTCCAGCGGGCGATCGTCGAGGACGCCGCCACCGCCTTCCCGAACGTCGCCCTCTCGCTCGAGATGCTCGAGACGAACGAGCAGCCGATCGTCGACGCGTACCTCGCGGGCGAGATCGACCAAGCGACCTTCGAGGAACGCACCGGCAGCCGCGACTGGGGCGCGAAGGACAGCTGGAAGGACTTCTACCAGCCCGCGATCGACGAGGTGAAGGCGACCGGCGGCCGCGTGATCGCTGCGAACGCCCCGCGCGAGTACGTGCGGAAGGCCCGCGCCGAGGGGTACGCGGCGCTCGAGGCGCTGCCGGCGGACGAGCGGATGCTCTTCGCGGTGCCGAGGACGATGACCTCCGGCCGCTACCGCGAGCGGTTCGACGAGGTGATGTCGGGCGATCCCGCCGTGGTCGACGCGCTCTACCGCTCGCAGCAGACCTGGGACGCCACCATGGCCCGCTCGATCGCCGACGCCCTCGATTCCGGCTCGGGCAAGGTCATCCATCTCGTCGGCAGCTTCCACAGCGACTGGGACGGCGGCCTCGTCGACCAGCTCCGTCGGCTCAAGCCGTTCGCGCGGGTCCTGACCGTCACCGTGGTGCCCGAGGAGTCGCGGGTGCTCGTCGAGCGCGACCGCGATCGCGCCGACGCGGTGGTGTACGCGGCGAAGCCGGAGGCGGCGAAGGAGAGGGAAGCCGAGGCATCGCCGTCATCCGACGCTTCGCCCGAGGCGCCCGCGGAGCCCGGCGAGCCGGTCAGCCCTGCAGGACCTTCTTGAGCGAGTCCTGGTCCTTCACGATGGTGAAGAGCTTTTCGATCTTCATCACCGCGAGCACGCCCATCAGGTCCTTGTTCGCGCCGTAGAGGATGGGCTTCGCCCCGAGGGCGTGCGCCTCGTTCCGCATCCCGATCAGCATGCCGAGCCCCATGCTCGACATGAACGTCACGCTGCTCGCATCGACCACGAGGAACTTCATCGACTTCCCGGCCTTCTTGATGAAGGGCTTGACCTCCTCGTTGATGATCGGCGACTCGCGCTGGCCGATCTGCGGGCCCGCCGGGTGCACCATGAGGACGGGGGCCTGCCAGCGGATTTCGACGAGGGGGGTCTGCTTGTGGTCGGTGTCCATGGGAATCTCTGGTCGCCGGGAGGGCGAGTCGGGGGAGCGGCAGTCTAGCGAACGCGGCAGGCCGTCACCGCTTGCCGATCCGGGCGGAAACGCCGGGCGTGAGCATCCAGCGCAGGCGTCCCCCGCCGCGGGTCGCGGCGGGATCGAACTCGATCGCGAGCACCGCGCCCTTCTTGAAGGCGATCGGGACCGCGTCGGGTTCGCCCGACAGCAGCGTCGAGGCGAGGCGGCCGAGGAGCGGCTCGTGCCCGACCCACGCGACCGAGGCGAGGTCGCCCATCGCGGCCAGCGATCGGCGGAGCGCCCCAGGATCGCCGCCGGCCATTCCCTCCTCGAGGCCCTCGAGCCGGCTCGGCTCGGGCCAGCCCGCCTCCTCCTGCAGGATCTTCGCGGTCTGCCAGGCCCGGGTGAAGCGGCTGCTCTCGAGGAGTTCGACCGTCGGGACCGCGCGGGCCAGCCGGCGGGCGAGGCGGGCGAACGAACGGCGGCCGGCCGCGGTGAGCGGACGCCGGCGGTCGTCGGGCCAGGCCGACGCGTCGCGGTCGAACGCCTTCGCGTGACGGATGAGGTAGACGATCATGCGAGCCTCGGGACGCGGACACCCTACGCCGCCGGCGGGCGCGGGACGAAGCCCGCGTGCAGGAACGGTTCAGGATCGGGCTTACCGGGCGTCGGGAAGGCTCCCCGCCGACGCCCGGCTTGGCCGATCATGCCCGCATGGCCGAGTTCCTCATCGCCGACGCACGCGTGCTCACCCTCGACGGGCCGGGCGGCGGGGCGAGCCGACGGGGCGTGGCGATGCGCGAGCTCGGCACGATCGATCGCGGGTTCGTCGCGGTGCGCGAGGGCCGCATCGTCGCGACCGGGGCGGGCGAGCCGCCTCGCGAGTTCGCATCGCTGCCGAGGATCGACGCCGGCGGCCGCGTCGCGATGCCGGCGTTCGTCGATGGCCACACGCACCTCTGCCACGCGGGTTCGCGGTTCGACGAGAACGACCTGCGGAAGGCGGGCGTGCCGTACCTCGAGATCCTCAAGCGGGGCGGCGGGATCCTCTCGACGGTGCGGGCGACGCGGGCGGCGGGCACGGCGGAACTCGCCGAGGGTGTCCGGCGGCGCCGCGACGACGCGGCCCGCCTCGGCACCGCGACCGTCGAGGTGAAGACCGGCTACGGGCTCGATCCCGAGTCGGAGCTTCGCATGCTCGAGGCGATCCGGCTCGCGGCGGCGGCCAGCGCGTCGCGGGTCGTGCCGACGTTCCTCGGCGCCCACGCCCGTGATCCCGGGCGGCCCGACGCGTTCGAGCGGATCGTGCGCGACGGCCTCGTCGCGGCGCGAGCGGGCGGGGCGGCGTTCGCCGACATCTACTGCGAGGACGGCGCGTTCGACCTCGCCGAGACCCGCCGCTACCTCGATGCGGCCCGCGCCGCGGGGCTTCCGCCGCGAATTCATGCCGACCAGTTCCACTCGCTCGGCGGCGTCGAGCTCGCGCTGTCGCTCGGGGCCCGCACCGTCGACCACCTCGAGGCGAGCCGGCCCGAGACGCTCGTCGCGGTCGCGGCAAGCGACGCCACCGCCGTGCTGCTGCCCGGCTGCGGCTTCCACCTCGACGGCCGCTACGCCGACGGCCGACGCCTCATCGACCTCGGGGCCGCGGTCGCGATCGCGACGAACATGAACCCGGGCTCGAGCCCGACGCTTTCGATGCCGTTCATCATCGCCCTCGCGGTCCGGCACCTCGGCCTGCTGCCCGCCGAGGCGATCGTCGCCGCCACGGTGAACCCCGCCGCCGCCCTCGGCCTCGGCGGCGAGACCGGCCGGATCGCCCCCGGACTCGCCGCCGACCTCCAGCTGCTCGACAGCCGCGACGAGCGGAGCCTCGCCTACGAGTACGCCGCCCCCGGCCCGGTCGAGGTCTGGCGTCGCGGCGAGCCGCTGCGGCCGCGCGACTGACCCCCTTCGCAAGTTCCCCGCCCCGGCGTGCCGATGGACCGGGCGACGGATTCGGATCCCGACGTTCGGGTCGAGTTCGCCGCGCGCACCCCACGGACCCCGGAGGATCGCCCCATGAACACGAACCCTTGCAACGCCTCGTTCCCGAACGGCCCCGCCTTCACCAACGGCGGCTGGAACCCGAACTGGAACGGCTTCAGCAACTGGAACCCGAACTGGAACCCGGCCTTCAACCCGGGCTGGAACGCCAACTGGAACGGGAACCAGCCGAACGGCTACACGAATGCCTTCACCAACGGCTTCCAGGCCGGCCTGCTCGCCGCGTGGAACTGCCTCACGAACGGCTGGAACCAGAACTGGAACCAGAACTGGAACGGCAATTCCAACTCGAACCAGGGCTGGAATCCGGGCTGGAACCAGAACGTCAACCCGGGCTGGAACTCCAACTGGAACGGCAACTGGAACGCCGGCTGGAACCAGAACTGGAACGGCAACTGGAACCCGGGCTGGAACGCCGGGTTCAACGGCAGCTTCAACGGCGGCTTCAATCCGTTCTGGAACTCGAACGCCTTCCCCAACCCGATGAACGGGAACGTGCCGAACCCGACCGGCAACGGCACCACCGGCGAGTGCACCGCGACGAGCT
>JBEIUL010000515.1:0-1945 GCA_040374395.1 Phycisphaeraceae bacterium | reverse complement strand
CGCGACCGACGGCGAGGCCGCGGGGGCCTTCGCCTTCTGCAGGGCGAGCTCGGCCTCGCGGGCCTTGGCCGGGTCGAGTGTCGCGAAACCGAGGATCGCGGTCACGCCCGCCGCGGCGAGACCGCAGCCGATCGCGGCGCACGCGTAACCCCAGCGCGACTGGGCCTGCCGCGTGACGGTGAGGCCCCACGTGATCGCCGCGGTCCAGAGGCCGTTCGCGAAGTGGAAGACGAGCGAGAGGACACCGACGAGATAGAACGCGGTCACCACCGCGACCGGCAGGCTCGAGCCCTGGAAGTGCTCGGCGGTCGTGCTCGCCGCGTGCGAGGCGTCGAACTGCGGGAAGAGGCCGCCGTAGGTCCAGCCCCAACGCAGGCTCGAGATGTGCATGAAGATGAAGAGGAGCCCGATGTAGCCGGTGAGCCGCTGGGCGACATAGCGCTTCTGCCCGCCGTAGGCGAGCGATCCGCCCGAGAGCCGGCCGGTGCGGGAGAAGACGATGCCCATGCCGGCGTGGTAGGCGATCGGCAGCCAGAGCACCGCGATCTCGATCAGGATCAGGGCCGGCAGCGAGTGGATGAAGTCGACCTCGTGCTGGAAGGTCGCGGCGCCGGCGCCGTCCGGGCCGATCCCGTACTCCTCGAACTTCGTGCGGTTCAGGACGCCGCCCCAGACCACCGACGAGTTCGTCGTCAGGTGCGGGAAGAGGAAGACCCCGATCGGGATCACGCCCGTCAGGCTCTGGAGGCGACGGAGGAGGTGGTAGTGCCGGTCGAGGAAGCCCGTCGGTCGGCTCGCGACGGGGGCGTTCGGGGCGTCCATGGGGACGGGGAGTATAGGGGTCGATCCGAGGCCGATCATGGACCGGCTCCCGGTCGCGAACGCATCAAGACCGGCTCGCGGCGAGCTCGGGGCGCGATCAGGGCGCGGTCAGGGCGCTTGGATGATCGGGGGTCGCCCGGCTCCCGGACCTCCGAGGCTCACGCCGGGGCCGGCCGCGACGCTGCCGGAGGCCGCCTGGGTCTTCATCTGCTGGGCGACCATCGAGGCGAGCTGCACGAATCGCGAACGCAACTCGCCGAGCACCGCGGTCAGGTCCTTCGCCTCCTCGTCCGAGAGGTTGCCCTTGGTCCGCTCTTCCAGCACCCCGAGCAGGTCGATCGCGAAGCGACTGCCCTCGAGGTCGACGATCGCCCGACCCTTGTCGTCGGCGTACATGCCGAGGCCCGAAAGCGCCTGCGAGGCGAGCACGCCGACGAGCGACTTGAAGTCGGCGGGCGGGAAGCCTTCGGGGCCCGCCTCGCCCTTCGCGGCCCGTTCCTGCTCGCGCTCGGCCTCGAGCCTGGCGAGCCGTTCCTTCTCGGCATGGGCCTGGGCCTTCCAGTCGCTGTCGACGTGGAGCTTGGGCGCTGCTCCAGAACCGGGGCCAGAACCGGAGCCAGAACCGGAGCCAGAACCGGAGCCAGCGGACGGGTTCGATCCAGGGATCTCGATGGGCATGCGTGGAGTGTACGCGGGCCGACCGTAGAATCCCGGCCCGTGTCCCGCCCCCGACGAGAGTTCTGGCGAAGGATCCGTCCGCGACTCGCCCTCGCGGCGGCGACGCTTGCGGCGGGCTGCGCCGGCGACGATCTCGCCCGAACCGCCGAGGAACCCCCGCGCGACCTGCTCGTCGAGGATTTCCGCGATCCGCGGCCTGGGCTGAAGCCCGACATCGTCGAGCTGCCGCCGGGGACCTACCTGCCGCCGCCGACGCTCCGGACCTTCATCGGGGTCGACATCGACGGTCAGGTCGAGGCGATGGAGGTCACCGAGGAGTCGGTTCCCGACCCGGGAGGCGGGAACGAGATCCGCCAGGTCGGGCCGGTGCAGGTCACCTCCGACGCCGAGGTCGGCGTGGCGTGGCCGGTCGAGGGGCTCGTCGGCCAGATCAACGGCCGTCCGG
>JBEIUL010000062.1:0-8975 GCA_040374395.1 Phycisphaeraceae bacterium | reverse complement strand
GTTGCGGCGGAAGTCCTCGAGCAGCGTGGGCATCAGCGGCACCGCGTCGGGATAGACCTTCGTGAAGTGCTCGCGCACCCGCCCGTCGCCCTGCACCTCGGCGACCGATCCCGGTCCGCTCCACGGCCAGAAGAGCGTGCGGGTGAACGAGCGGTCGGGGTTCGGCAGCGCGATCATCATCGAGCCGCCGCGCGGCCAGATGTGCAGGGCGTTCGGATCCATCGCGAACGAGCCGTCGGCCCGCGGCGGGATCGTGAGTTCATTGTAGCCGGACGAGAGGTAGTCCTGCGAGAAGCTGATCCGGTCGGTCTTGAGCATCGCCGAGCGGACCGCGCTGTACGCCCCGTCGGCCCCGACGATGAGGTCGCCCTCGATCGTCTCGAGCGAGCCGTCGGGGCGGGCGAAGGTCGCCGAGGGCCGCGCGGGGTCGACCTCCGTGCACCGCAGGTCAAACCGCAGCGTGACGTTCGGCTCGGCCGCCGCCGCCTCGAGCAGCAGGAGGTTCAGCGCCGAGCGGCTGACCGAGTGGATGGCCCGCGTCGGATCGCTCGAGTACGGCTGGAATTGCGGCGAGCCGACGACCGGGTGGATCATCCGTCCCGGCATCCGCAGCCCGTTCGCGAGCAGGCGCTCGGTGAGCCCGGCGCGGTCAAGGGCGTGGATCCCGCGGGCCGAGATCGCGAGATTGATCGAGCGGCCCGCGGCCTTGTTGAGCAGGCGCGGGTCGGAGCGTCGCTCGACGACCACCACCTCGCGACCGCTGCGGGCGAGGAAGACGGCCAGCAGCGATCCGCCGAGTCCGGCTCCGACGACGATGACGCGCTTCGGCATGGTCAGGCTCCGGTCAGTCCAGCGAGGCGAGGGCCTTCGCCGTGCGCCACACGTCGAGGAACCCGTTGTAGAGCGGCGTCGGCGCGAGGCGGATCACGTTCGGCTCGCGGAAGTCGCCGATGACGCCGGCATCGCGCAGTGCCGCGAAGCGTTCCTTCGGCCGGTCGTGGACGAGGATCGAGAGCTGGCAGCCGCGAGCCTCGGGATTCACCGGCGTGATGACTTCCCAGGGCGTGCCGGGCCGCGTCGCGGCGTGCTCGCGAAGCAGCCAGAAGAGGTAGCCGGTCAGCACGCGGCTCTTCGCCCGCAGCGCGGCCATGCCGACGCGGTCGAAGATGGCCAGCGACGCCCGCAGCGGGGCGAGCGCCAGCACCGGCGGGTTCGAGAGCTGCCAGCCGTCGGCGCCGGCCCGCGGGATGAAGTCGGGGATGAGCTGCATCCTGAACCGAGTCGCGGGATCGTTGCCCCACCAGCCCGCGTAGCGCGGCAGCGAGGCGTCGCCGCCGTGCCGCTCGTGCACGAAGCAGCCGGCGACCGCGCCGGGCCCCGAGTTCAGGTACTTGTACGAGCACCAGCAGGCGAAGTCGACGTTCGCCTCGTGCAGCCGCAGCTCGAGGTTGCCGGCGGCGTGGGCGAGATCCCAGCCGACCATCGCCCCGGCGGCATGGCCGGCCCGCGTGATCCTCGCGATGTCGTGGGCCTGGCCGCTGAAGAAGTGGACGCCCCCGAGCATCACGAGCGCGAGCTCGTCGGCGTGCCTCGCGATGAGGGCCTCGACGTCGTCGGTCCGCAGCACGTGCTCGCCGGGGCGCGGCCGCGCGAGGATCAGGTTCGCGGCCGGATCGAGCCCGCGGCTCGCGAGATGCGTCTTCACCGCGTAGGTGTCGGACGGGAACGCCGCATCCTCGATGAGGATCCTCGTGCGCCGCCCCGCCGGCCGGAAGAACGAGACCATCATCAGGTGGAGGTTCACCGTGAGGCTGTTCATCATCACGACCTCGCCGGGCTTCCCGCCGACGAGCCTCGCCCCGGTCTCGCGGAAGACCTCGTGCGTCGAGTACCACGGCACGCGGGCCTTCCCGTGGCCCTCGACCGCGAGCCGCGACCAGTCGTCGAGCTCGCCGAGCACCTCGTCGCGGGCGGCCTTGGGCATGAGCCCGAGCGAGTTCCCGCAGAGGTAGATCGCCCGACCGTCGTAGGGGCCCGCGGGGCACGCGAAGAGCTCGCGCTCGCCGCACAGCGGATCGATCGCGTCGAGATGCCGGGCGAAGGCCTCATCGGCCGAGAAGTCCTGGACGCCGACGTCGGCGAGCGAGGCGACGGTGGTCATGGCTTCAATCCGAGGAACTCGAGGGCGGTGCCGCGGAGCAGCCGCTCGCGGTCGGCCGCGGTCAGGTCGCCCATCGACTCGATGAGCTGGCCCGGCACGCGCTCGCCGAGCGGGAACGGATAGTCGCTGCCGAGGGCGACGCGGTCGGCGCCCGCGACCTTCAGCAGCAGCCGCAGCGCATCGGCGTCGTGCACGAGCGAGTCGAAGTACATCGAGCGGGCGAACTCGCCGGGCGCCCGCTCCGTTCGCGTCGCACACAGGTCGGGTCGCTCGCGGAACCCATGGTCGAGGCGGCCCACCGTGAACGGGAACGCCCCGCCGCCGTGGGCGAAGCAGATCCGCAGCGAGGGCAGCCGCTCGAGCACGCCGCCCATCGTGACCGCGGCGATGGCCCGCGCCGTCTCGGCGGGCATGCCGACGAGCCACGGCATCCAGTGCCGCGGCATGCGGTCCTGGCCCATCATGTCCCACGGGTGGACGAAGACGGCGGCGCCGAGCTCGGCGCACCGCGCGAAGAACGGGAACAGCTCGTCCTCGTCGAGATTCCAGAAGTTCACGTGCGTGCCGATCTGCACGCCGCGCAGGCCGAGCTCGCCCATGCACCGCTCGAGCTCGCGGATCGCGAGGTCGGGTGCCTGCAGCGGCACGGTGCCGAGGCCCGCAAAGCGGTCGGGCCGGGCCCGCACCGTCGCCGCGATGTCGTCGTTCAGGATCATCGCGAGCGAAAGCGTGTCCTTCGCCGCCGCCCAGTACGAGAACATCACGGGGACGGTCGACAGCACCTGCATCGCGACGCCGTGCGCGTCGCACTCGGCCACGCGTCGCCCGGCGTCCCAGCAGTTCGACTCGATCTCGCGGAAGACCTTGCCGTCGCGGACCATCCGGGCGCAGCACGGGGCGTGGTGGACGACCTCGGTCCAGCCCGCATAACCGAAGCGGTCCTGCAGCCTCGGCAGCGAAGCCGGCAGGATGTGGGTGTGGAGGTCGACCTTTCCGGACCGCATCGCCCCATGGTAGTGCGACGCGCCCGGTATGATTCCCGCTCCTCGTCTCCGTCCGGAGGCGGCGGCCCGCATGAGCCCTTCCCACGCCGGTCACGGTTCACCGCAATCGCTACGCGTATCGCTCGGGCTCGCGGTCGCGGCGGTCGGGGTCGTCTTCGGCGACATCGGGACAAGCCCGCTCTACGCCCTCAAGGAGTCGTTCCACCACCTCGTCGGGGCCGAAGGCGAGACGGTCGACCGGTTCGAGCTGCTCGGGGTCCTCTCGATCGTCTTCTGGTCGATGACGCTCGTGGTCAGCGTCAAGTACCTCCTGTTCATCTTGCGGGCGAACAACCGCGGCGAGGGCGGGATCTTCGCGCTGCTCTCGCTCATCCCCCGCGGGCTGAAGACCGGCGGAAGCCGGATGCATCTCGCGGCGATGGTCATGGCCCTGCTCGGCGCGGGCCTGCTCTTCGGCGACGGCATCATCACGCCGTCGATCTCGGTCCTTTCGGCGATGGAGGGATTGAAGATCGTGAATCCGAACTTCGAGCAGGCGGTGCTTCCGCTCACGCTCGTCGTGCTGGTCGCGCTCTTCTCGATGCAGTCGCTCGGCACCGGACGGATCGGCGCCCTCTTCGGGCCGATCATGATCCTCTGGTTCCTGTGCCTCGCGGCCCTTGGCGTGCGGGGCATCCTGATGGACCCGAGCGTGATCTCGGCGCTCAATCCCTACTGGATCGGTTACCTCTTCTGGCAGGAACCGTTCGAGGCGTTCGTGCTGCTCGGGGCCCTCGTCCTCGTGATCACCGGCGCCGAGGCGATGTACGCCGATCTCGGGCACTTCGGCATCTTCCCGATCCGGCTCTCGTGGTACGGGTTCGTCGCCCCGGCCCTCTTCCTGAACTATCTCGGGCAGGGTGCGATGCTGCTGCAGAACCCCGAGGCCGTCACCAACCCGTTCTACGAGCTGGTGCCCTCGTCGCTGCGACTCCCGATGGTGGTGCTGGCCACGCTGGCGACCGTGATCGCGAGCCAGGCCCTCATCTCGGGCATGTTCTCGCTGACGCAGCAGTGCATGCGGCTCGGATACATGCCGCGGATCCGCATCGTGCACACCTCGGATGAGCATCGCGGGCAGATCTACGTGCCGCTCGTGAACTGGATGCTGCTCGTCGGCTGCCTGATCACCGTGGCCCTCTTCCGGTCGTCGAGCGGCCTCGCCGGGGCGTACGGCATCGCGGTCTGCCTCGACATGACCATCACCACGCTCATGTTCGCGATCGTCGCCCGCCGGCTGTGGCGATGGCGTCGCCGCTGGATCATGGTGGTCGTGGCGGTGTTCCTCGCGGTCGACGTCGCGTATCTCGGGTCGAACGCCCTCAAGATCCCGTCCGGCGGCTGGTTCACGCTGGTGATCGCCGGCGGCGTGTTCGTCGTGCTGAGCACGTGGGTGCGCGGCCGGTGGCTCTCCGGCCGACGACTCGCCGACGAGACCACCACCATCCACGACTTCCTCGGCGGACTGTGGGCCCGAGACATCCCGCGGGGTCCCGGCACCGCGGTGTTCCTCACCACGAGCTACAACGCCCCGCACGCGCTGGTGAAGTTCGTCGAGCACGCCCACGTGCTTCACCGGCAGGTGGTGCTGCTCAGCATCGTGCCGGTCAACGCGCCGATCGTCCCGCTCAAGCGCGGCGTGACCGTCGAGTGGCTGCCCGACGGCCTGTGGCGGGTCTCGGCGAAGTGCGGCTTCATGCAGAGCCCGAACGTGCCGGCCATCCTCGAGGAGGCCCGCAAGGGCGGGCTCGAATTCACGATGGCCGACACCACGTTCTTCTCGGTGCGGCTCGAGGTCACCACCGACGGCCCGTCGCCGATGCCCCGCTGGCAGAAGGCCCTGTACGCCGCGCTGACCCGAAACGCGACCGACGCGAACGACGCGTTCGGGATCCCGCCCGAGCGGGTGGTGAACTTCGGGTCGCGGCTGGCGCTCTGACTCAACGGCGGGCGAACGCGGCGAAGTCGGCGAGATGCCGCTCGGCGATCGCCTCGATGGAGAACTCGCGGGCTTTCGCGACGCCGGCGGCGGAGAGGCGGTCGCGCAGCGCCGCATCGTCGAGGACGCGCTCCAGCCTCGCCGCAAGCTCGCGATCGGGTTCCGCCGCCTCGCGCGGGAACGCCAGGCCGGTCTCGTCGTCGACGAGGTATTCGCGAAACTGCGGCAGGTCGCTCACCACCGGCACCGTCCCGCACGCCATCGCCTCGAGCGGCGCCACCGGCGAGGCCTCGCCGAGGAAGGCCACGGACGGATAGCAATAGACGTCGGCGGCCCGCAACTCGTCGGCGAGCCGGGCGGGATCGGCGACGTTTCCGCCGAACTCGATCGGGGCGTCGCCGGCTAGCTCGCGGAGCCGGGCCGCGAACGCCTCGCCGCCCCCGCCGCGGGAGATCTCGACCGGTCCGACCAGGCGGAGCGTGACGGCGGGATCGTCGGCGCGAAGGCGGCGGTAGGCCCGCGCCAGGATCTCAAGGCCCTTCTCGGGATGGATCCGCCCCGTGAAGAGGATCCGCTTCCCGCGAGGGCGGTCGCTCGCCACCGGCCGGAAGGTCGCGAGGTCGACCGGGTTCGGGATCACGATCGTCCTCGCGCCGGCGACCGCATCCTGCTCGCGGATCGCGTCGGCGATGACCGCGGAAACCGTCGAGATGCGCTCGACGTGGCGATAGAGCCTGAACTGCCCCTTCGGGAACCGCTGGCAATGCACGTCGATCGCGCCGATCCGCCGCCGCGTCACGGGCGTGAACCGCAATATCGCCGGTAGCCAGAAGCAGTTCGTGACCGTCACGTCGGCGTCGGGCAGGTTCCGTAGCGCCCGCAGCGAGTAGGCCAGATCCTTGATCAGGTCGCGACGCGTCGAGCCGGTGCGGGCGAAGCGAGACAGTCTCCGATACCGAACCCCGTCGCGCACGCCGTCATCCGGCGTCGCGTCGCCGCGCGGCGCCAGGACCGTCACCGCATGCCCACGGGCCGCGAAGGCCCCGGCGAGCGAATGCCAGACCTTCTCGATCGCCCCGGTCGAGTCCGGGGGCATCGGGAAGAACGGACCGATGACGATGGTGATCCGCATGGCGTGGCTCGACCGTCCGCCATCGGCCAACCGGGCCCGCCGCGTGAAATCCGCCCCGGATTCCCCGCTCAGCCGCAGCCGCAGCCGGGTCCGCAGCCGCCCTTGGGCGCCGCGACCTTCGGTACGGGCTTGGTGATCCGGTGGCCGCAGCCCTTGCAGGTCGAGAGCGCCGGGTCGGCCCAGAACTCCTCCATGGCACGGGCGAAGTGGTTCACGATGTCCTTGCAGTCGAACACCTTGTCGTAGACGAGGGTGTTGCAGTCCTCGCAGAAGAAGATGAGGTGTTCCTTCTCTCCCGGCGGCCGGCGCCGCTCGACGACCAGGCCGACGGTGTCCGGCCCGCGCTGCGGCGAGTGCGGCACTCCCGGCGGGATGAAGAACACGTCGCCCTCGCGGATCGGGTACTCGACGACGCGTCCGCCCTGGATGAGCTTCACGCTCACGTCGCCCTTGAGCTGGAAGAAGAACTCCTCCGAGTCGGTCTGGTGGAAATCGTTGCGGGCGTTCGGCCCGACGATCATCATCACGAAGAAGTCCTTGCCGCTGTAGAGGTACTTGTTGCCGACCGGCGGCTTGAAGAGGTGCCGGTTCTCCTCGACCCACCGCCGCAGGTTCAGCGGGAACGACACGGTGCCATCGGACTCGAGGCCGTTCGGCTCGTTGGGGGTGTCGGGGTTCGTGATCGGGCGTCCGGCGGCGGTCGGCGTCACGGCAGCGGTCGCGGTGGTCGGGGTCATCGGAAATCTCCGTCGGGCGCGGCATCGGGCCGCGCGGACTTTCGTTCACGATACCGACGAGCCGGAGCTTCCGGTCCGGGTTTCGGGCGGAGTTTCCCGATCTTCGCCGTTCGCGGATTCCTTCCCGGACCCGCCGTCCGGCGTACCTCCCGCCGTGCGCTCGCGCTCCAGTTCCTCGAGCCGACGGCACATCCATTCGACCGAGCCCGGCCGCTCGAGGAACGAGGCAAAGGCGCGCAGGGCCCCGTCGTCGACGACGAGGCTCGCGATCGGGCGGAAGAAGTGGATGGACGCCGCCGACACGCGGTTGAGCGGGCGGCCGGACTCGAGCAGGAAGACCGCCGCCGGCGTGAGCCGGCGCCGCACGATCTCGGCGAGGATGCGCTCGGTCGCGTCGCGGGCCGTCGGATCGGGTTCGGTCACCTCCGCCTTCTCGATGGCGAAGGCGTTCCGCAGCGATTCCCGGATTCGGTCGAGTCGCGAGGACATGCGGGCGTGCAGCGGACGGCCGCGGACCGCCTGCGGTTTCCGGTACAGTCCGGCTCCAACGCAGGCAACCCCATGGGCGCGTCCGGCCACCGAGAGTACCCGCAGATCGACCCGTCGAGAATCCGGCGGATCCTCGCCACCGACTGCGGAAGCACGACGACGAAGGCGATCCTCATCGAGCTCGTCGACGGCGAGTGGCGGCAGACGATCCGCGGCGAGGCCCCGACCACGGTCGAGGAGCCGTTCGCCGACGTCACGGTCGGCGTGACGAACGCGCTGACCGAGGTGGGCGAGCTCGCGGCCAAGCGATTCCTCGACGATTCCGGCCGCATCATCCGGCCGTCGCGCGACGACGAGGGATGCGACCTCTACATCTCGACCTCGTCGGCGGGCGGTGGCCTGCAGATGGTCGTCGCGGGCCTCGTCGCCCAGATGACCGGGGCGAGCGCGAAGCGGGCCGCCCTCGGCGCCGGCGCCATCGTGATGGACACCATCGCCGCGAACGACCGCCGCAAGCCGCACGAGCAGATCCAGCGGATCCGCGAGTTGCGGCCCGACATGGTGCTCATCTCGGGCGGCACCGACGGCGGGAACACGCAGCAGGTCGTGCAGATCGCCGAGCTCATCGCCCCCGCGAAGCCGCGGCCGCGGTTCGGGGGCGAATACCGGCTGCCCGTGATCTTCGCCGGCAACCGCGACGCGGCCCCGAAGGTCGCCGAGATCTTCCGCGAGGGCTTCGACCTCTCGATCGTCGACAACCTGCGGCCGACGCTCGAGACGGAGAACCTCGAGCCGGCCCGCGACCGCATCCACGACGTCTTCCTCGAGCATGTCATGGCCCACGCCCCGGGCTACGACCGGCTCATCGAGTGGGCAGACGCCCCGATCATGCCGACGCCGGGCGCCGTCGGCGACATTCTGCGCCGCATCGCCGAGCGCGACGGCATCAACGCCCTCTGCGTGGACATCGGCGGGGCGACCACCGACGTCTTCAGCGTGTTTTCCGGCCAGTTCAACCGCACGGTCAGCGCGAACCTCGGAATGAGCTACTCGATCTCGAACGTGTGCGCCGAGGCGACGATGCCCAAGGTCCTGCGGTGGGTGCCGTCGCGGATGGACGAGCGCGAGCTGCGGAACCGCGTGAAGAACAAGATGATCCGCCCGACGACGATCCCGCAGACCCGCGAGTCGCTGCTGTTCGAGCAGGCCGTGGCCCGCGAGGCGTTGCGACTCGCGTTCATCCAGCATCGCGAGTTCGCGACGGGCCTCAAGGGCGTGCAGAAGCAGCGGACGGTCGGCGACATTTTCTCGCAGGAATCCGGCTCGGACTCGCTCGTCGACCCGATGCGGATGGACCTGCTCATCGCCTCGGGCGGCGTGCTCAGCCACGCCCCCCGGGTGACGCAGACCGCGGCGATGCTCGTCGACAGCTTCGAGCCCGAAGGCTTCACGACGCTCGCGAAGGATTCGATCT
>JBEIUL010000010.1:0-17099 GCA_040374395.1 Phycisphaeraceae bacterium | reverse complement strand
CGCACCGTCGCCTCGGGAATCGCGAGCCGGGCCGCGACCGCAGCCGCCGACACGCCCATCCGCAGGGCCCGTCCGCATACCGCCCGTTCCCGCGAGCGTCGGCCCCGCGATCGCCGCCCGCCGAGGATCCTCGCCGCGATCAGCCGCACCGCCTCGTGCGAGCGGCCGAACTCGCCCGCGACCCGCCTGGCCGCGCCGTTCATCGAGTCGCCCGCGGCGACGAGCTCGCGCAGACGCTCGACGATACGGCCGCGGGTCGCCGGATCGATCCGCGAGAACGCCCCGGCCCGCGCGACGCGTCCGCCTTCCCTCGCGCGGAACCTCGCGAGCGTCGCGCGGAAGACCGCGATGCGGCTGCGTCCGTCGTCGAGCCGCACGCGATGGAACAGCAGGCCCCGCCCCCGCCACCGCCGCAGCGACCGCTCGTCGACGCCGAGCTCGCGGGCGAGCTCGAGCACCGGCACCGCCCCGCCCTCGCGCTCGTCGGCCCGCAGGTCGAGCCGCTCGCTCGCCCGCAGGACCAGCGTCGCGAGGTCCTCGCGCAGCAGCGAGCCCTCGACGGCCACCGGCGTGCCCGTCGCCTCGGGCCGGAAGCCGGTGAGGCGGAAGGTCACGAAGTCGAGCGGGTACGCGACGGCGGGATCGATCTCGTCGACGAGCCGCTCCGCCGCCTCCATGCGACGCCGCACCGCGGCGGACGGCGCGAACGCCAGCTGCCGGTCGAGGTCGGCGAGCGAGGGATGGGCGAACGTCGCGCGACGCGGCACGGCCCGATGGTACGGCGGCGCCGACCCTCGGCCCGAAGGCCGTCCGCCGCGAGCTCACTCCCCAGCAGGCGAGGCGGTCCCGGGCCGCCCGTCCTCGAACTGCATCAGCCAGAGTTCGGCGGCCGGCTCGGGTTGCACGCCCGAGTGGCCGGAGGGCACGAACACCGGAGGCCGCACGGGACGGGCCGACGGGAGGCGATCGCGCAGCCAGTCGCTGGTGACGTCGCCCAAGCCGCGTCCTCCCACGGCGAGCAGCCAGAACCGCCGCTCGGGCGTCGCGTCGGCGAGCGAGGCGATCGCCTCGGGCGTCGCCTGCTGCAGGAACATCGCCGGTCGCGGGAAGAACCCGGGCGCGTGCGACCACTCGACGAGCGCCGCCATCGCGAACAAGTCCTGGCCGTCCGGCGAGGCGCAGGCGATCGGAAGCCCGGGAGGCTCGGCGGAGATCACCGGCAAGAGCGTCGTACGCACGCGGTGGAGCGCGGGCGAGCCGATGTTCCGCGGCGTGTCCAGGCCGAACACGGACAAGCCCACGAGGATGGCCGCGACCGACCATCCGAGCCACGCGCGAATCGCGAACGCCGCCAGGATCGGCGCCGCCGCGGCACCGATCGATGCGGCCGCGGCGTAGCGGACGAAACCGGTGTGGATCGTGCCCCGCGCGAGATCGAGCATGGTGAGCATGGCGATCGGCACGAGCAGCAGGAGCAGCCAGGGCGTGACCTTCCGGCGGTACGCCGCCCCGGCGACCACCAGCGCGAGCACCGCCACTTCCAGGGCCACCCAAGCGATGCGGTGGGACGGTCCGGTGAAGTAGAGGAGTCTCACCGGAAGCCGCAGCGCGTCCGGCGCGACACCCTTCCAGAACGGCTTGTAGGCCTGGAGGTAGGTCATCGGCAAGATTCCCGCGAGCTGGAGGTGCTCGAGCGCGAACGGAAGCCAGATGACGGCGCCGACGGCCGCCGCGCAGGCGACCGCCGCGACGAGATGCCGGCGCATCGGGCCGCGCAGCCGGAACAGGCCCCAGAGGCAGAACGCGACGCAGGCGCCGGCGGCGAAGTAGTGCGTGAGCTGCAGCGGCAGGAGCGTCAGGCCCAGCAGCCAGACGCGGCGTCGGGTGGCGCCGAGCGATTCCATCCGCTCGACCTGCCACGCCGCGCAGGCCGACAGCCCGATCATCATGCCGTACCCGCGCACCTCGGTCCCGAGCTGGACCTGTACGGGCGCCAACGCGAGCAGGAGCGCGACGCACGTGGCCGCCACGGCCCCGGCCCGGAGGCGGATCGCGGCGAAGACGAACCAGATCGCCGCGATCGACCAGGTGGCCGAGTGCATCGACGCCGTCCAGTCGCCGCCCCCGAAGATCGCCCGCCAGCACCACAGGCTCACCGCGTGCAACGGCGGATGGAAAGGCACCGAGTTGCCCCACACCGCACCCGGCGAGGCCGCGTGCCCGAGCGCGGTCGGCGATTGCGGCGTCGGGAAGAGCGTGTCCGGGATCCATCGATTCGCACAATCCCCGCCATGACCGGACGCGCCGGCGAGCATCCAGATCTCGTCGAAGGAAAGCCCGTGATCGGCCGCGTGCCAGCGGACCGCGGTGGCCACCATCAGCACGCCGAGGACCGCAACGATCTCGCGAGAGCGCCACCGCGTCACGGACGTCGGCGCCGCGATGTCGCCGGCGCCTTCTTCGCCATTCATGGTGGTAGGCATCGCAAAGGAGGGATCCATGGGAAGCGGACGGGCGAAAGCCCGACGGCCGAGACACCGTTCGGCCCGCATCGGACGCGAATGTACGCCGAGGCCCGGAAGAGTCAACGACTGCGCGGGCTCGGGGGGCCGGGAACCGGTCGCACTCGATGACGTGACCGTCGATGGGAGGTTGCGGCCGGTGAAGTCTTCGCCCGAGGCGACCCGCGGCCCGATCGCCCTCGCGTGAATCGCCTATCGGACGCCCGCGGCGCGTGAGTTTCGCCCGATCCTGACGGTCGAGTCCGGTGATCCCTTCCGGATTCCCGACGCCCGGTTCATCATGGATCGCTCCGCATGACTGGATCTCCCGCCGAGCCCCCCGCCATCGCCGTGTCGATCGTCGTGCCCGTGTACCGCGGCGAGACGACGCTCGGGCCGCTGCTCGCCGAGATCGAGCCGCTCACCGTCGAGCACCGCACACCCGCCGGCCGCCCGGTCGTGGTCTGCGAGGTCCTGCTCGTCCACGACTGCGGGCCCGACCGGTCGGATCTCGCGATCGAGACGCTGGCCGCACGCCACGCCTTCGTCCGCCCGGTGTGGCTCTCGCGGAACTTCGGCCAGCACGCCGCGACGCTGGCGGGCATGTCCGGCACCGTCGGCGACTGGGTGGCCACGCTCGACGAGGACCTCCAGCACGATCCGCGCGACATCGGCACCATCGTCGACCGGGCCGTCGCCGGCGGGTTCCAGGTGGTCTACGCCCGGCCGAGCAATCCGCCGCCGCACGGGTGGCTGCGCAACACGGCCAGCCGCCTCGCGAAGTCCATCGCGAACGTCCTGATCGGCGAGGGCGCCGAGGGCCACTTCAACAGCTACCGGCTCGTCGACGGCGAGGTGGCCCGCGGATTGGCCGCCTACTGCGGCAGCGGCGTCTATCTCGACGTCGCGCTGCGCTGGATCGTGGCCCGCGTCGGATACTGCCCGCTCCGGATGCGGAGCGAGCTCGGGCGCCCGTCCGGCTACTCGTTCCGCCGGCTGCTCTCGCATTTCTCCTACCTCGTCCGCACCGCGGGCGCCCGACCGGTGCGCCTCATCGCCCTCCTCGGACTCGGCTCGATCGGCCTCGCGATCGCGATCGCCGCCTACGCGACCTACGCCAAGCTGACGGGGCGGGTGACCGTCCAGGGCTGGGCGTCGCTGGTCATCGTGATCTCGTTCTTCTCGGGGTGCATCCTCACCGCGCTCGGCGTCCTCGCCGAGTACCTCGCGCAGACCATGAGCATCTCGATGGGAAAGCCGCTCTACGTCGTCGCCACAAGGCCGACGAGGCGGGTGGAAGGTCCATGACCGCCGCGTGGGTCGTCGGCGCCGGAGGCCTGCTCGGGAGGTCGATCGTGAACGAGCTGCGGGCCGCGGGTACGGACGTGTACACCCCGCCGATGCCCCTGGCCTGGGACGACGGGCGGACCCTCGAACGGCAACTGGCGGAGGCGATCGACGGGTTCGCAAGCCGGGCGGTCGCGGCGGGATCGTGGGAGATCCACTGGGCGGCCGGCGTCTCGGGCATGGCGAGCCCGGAGCCGGCGCTCGCGACGGAGACGCGTCGCCTCGAGATGCTGCTCGACCGCGTCGCGGGGCGGACGGGCCTGGCGCCGGAGCGCGGGGCGTTCTCGCTCGCGAGCACGGCAGGCGGCATCTACGCCGGTTCATCGGCCGCGACGGTCGACGAGTCGACGCCACCCGCACCGACCACGGCGTACGCGCACGGCAAGCTGCGCCAGGAGGAGTCCGTCCGGCGCTCCGCCCTCGCGGCCGCGGGTTGCCCCATCCTGCTCGCACGGATCTCGACGCTCTACGGCCCCGGACAGGCGAGCGGGAAGCGGCAGGGACTCATCGCCCACGTCGCCCGCAGCGTGCTCGTGAACCGTCCGGTGCAGGTCTTCGTGCCGCTCGACACCGTCCGCGACTACGTGCACTGCCGCGATGCCGCCCGGATCATCCTCGCCTCGCTCCGCTCGCGTCCGCGCGTGCCGACCGTGCGGATCGTGGCTTCCGAGCGGCCCACGACCGTCGCCGAGATCCTCGGCCTGTTCCGGCGGGTGTCGCGCAAGCGATTGCTGTTCACGACCGCCGTCGCCCCGACGAGCGGCCTCTACGCGCGACGGGTGCGGTTCCGCAGCCGGGTGATGCCCGAGCACTCGCGTCTCGCGACGACGCCGCTGCTCGTGGGGATCTCGCAGGTCCTGCAGGCCGAGCGTTCGACGATGGCGGCGAGCGGCGCGGCCAGTCCGTCCGGAGGCCGACGTTGAGCGCCCGCGACGGCAACCCAGAGCCGGAGGCCGAGTTCGACGCGCACGCCGAGGGCTACGACGCGATGCTCGCCGCGAGCCTCGCCGCCTCGGGCGAGGACGCCGATTACTTCGCCGGCTACAAGATCGGCGATCTCGCGCGTCGCTGGGCGGCCCACGGCGGCGGCCGGTCGGTCGCGCCGCGGCTCCTCGATTTCGGCGCGGGCGTGGGCGGGTCGATCCCGCACGTCAGGCGCCATCTTCCCGAGGCGAAACTCACCTGCGCGGACGTCTCCCGACGCAGCCTGCTCCTCGCCGAGCGGCGGTTCGGGCCGGTCGCGTCGTTCGTGCACCACCGAGGTCTTCCGTTGCCCTTCGAGGACGGGGCGTTCGACCTCGCCTTCGCAGCGTGCGTCTTCCACCACATCCCGCCGGGCGAGCACGTTTCGACGCTCGGGGAGCTCCATCGGGTGCTGCGTCCCGGTGGCATGCTGCTCGTGTACGAGCACAACCCGCTCAACCCGCTGACGAGGCGGGTGGTTCGATCGTGCCCGTTCGACGAGGGGGCCATCCTGATCCGGGCCGGCTCGTTGCGGGCGAGGATGGAGGCGGCGGGATTCGCGCGGGTGAAGTCGACCTACCGCGTCTTCTTCCCGCGGTGGCTGGCCTGGTTACGGCCGCTCGAGGACCGGCTCGGATGGCTGCCGGCCGGCGCCCAGTACCACACGATCGGCGTGAAGGCGTGACCGATCGTCTCGCGGGCCCGATGGCCCGGCTCGAGCCGCCGCGATTCAGCCGAGCCGTACCGAGTCGACGGTGAGCCCGGGACCGAAGGCGAGCAGGTCGATCGGGCCCGCGTCGGCGGTGGCACCCTCGGCCAGCAGCCGCTCGAGCACCACCAGCACGCTGCCGCTCGAGACGTTCCCGAGCCGCGCGAGCGTCGCCCGGCTCGCGGCGATCGACCGCGGGTCGACCGCGATGCCGGCGGCCGCGATACCCGCCTCGACCGCATCGAGGACGCCGGGGCCGCCGGGATGCACCGCGAGGGCCGCGGCCGGCGACTCGGCGAGGAACGGGCCGAGCGCCGCGGCGATCGCGGGCGGAACCTCGCGGGAAAGCGTCATCGCGAAGCCGGCGTCGGTGATCCGCCAGGTCATCGCGTCGCGACCGGCCGGGAGGATGCGGGAACGGCCCGACGAGATCGGCCCGTGGCCGCGTTCCCCCGCGGGGCGGGCGGCGACGACCGCGGCGGCGGCGGCGTCGGCGAAGAGCGCGCTCGCGACGAGGTTCTGCGCCTCGCGATCGGGGCGAAAATGCAGCGAGCAGAGTTCGACGCAGCAGACCAGCACGTTCGCCGCGGGATCGGCGGCGGCGAGGCCCGCCGCGGTGCGCAGCCCGACCACGCCGCCGAAGCAGCCCATGAATCCGACCTGGCCGATGCGAGTCGTGTTCGGCAGCCCGAGACCTTCCACGAGATCGAGCCCGACGCCCGGCGCCGAGAATCCGGTGCACGAGACGGTCACCACGTCGGTGATCTCGCGCGGCGCGACGCCCGCCGCGGCCAGCGCCGCCCGCGACGCCTCGATCGCGACCGGCGGCGCGTGGCGGGCGAACTCGGCCATCCGCTCGGCCGTGCCCATCGCGAGGATGCGGTCGACGTCGGCGACGATGCCGCGGGCGTCGACGCCGCTGCCGCGCACGATGCGATGCCAGAGCGCGAGCTCGCCGTCGCGCAGCCCGAGCGCCTCGGCCTGCAGCACCGCGAGTTCCGCCTGCGAAACCCGTCGCGCCGGCGTCGCGTGACCGAGGCCGAGGAGCGACGGGCGCAGGACGCGCGGCGAGGCCGGTTCGGACGACGAGGTCGGCGTGGTCGAGGGCCCGACGGGATTCGCGGCAGGGCGTGGGCCCGCCTTCCTCGCTTGGGCATCGCGGGTCTCGGTCTGGAGGGCGGGGCCATGCCCCGCCGCGCCGATCGTGAGGGCCGAATCGCGCGACACGCCTTCGAGGGGCTTCATGCCGTCACCGCGTCACTTCCCGCCCGGATCGCGCGGGCCGCAAGGAAACCGGCCACCGCGTCGAGCGGCCGTGCGGTCAGCGGACCGAGCCCGCGCAGCGACGCGAGCGCCGCCACCGCGCCCGAACGCCCCGCCAGCGCCGCGACGATCGCGCATCGCGCGTGCGACGCCGCGCACCGCTCGCGCCACGCCCTTCGGTAGGCGGCGGCGCCGGCCGCGTTCCAGCCGAGCCGTCCGATCGTGGCCGCGAGCGACTCGGCCGACTCGATCGCCCACGACATGCCCTCGCCGGTGAGCGGCTCGACGTAGCCGGCCGCGTCGCCGACGAGGGCGACCGCACCGACCGGGCTCGACGGCCGCCACGGCAGCGGCCCGGTGGCGTGGACCGCGCCGAGGCTGGCGACCTGCGGATCGGCGAGCCGTTCGCGCAGCGCGGGAAAGCCCGACGCGAACCGCCGGACGATCGTCGCGGGATCGCTCGCCTCGCGCGAGCCGTCGCGCCGCACGAGCGCCGCCAGGTGCACCGATCCGCGGCCGTCGCCCACCGCACCGACGTAGCCGTCGCGGTCGAGCGTCATCGTGACCAGCGTCGAATCGCCGCGCGGCGTTGCCGCCAGCGTCGTCGAAAAGCCGAACCGCCGCCCCGGCCGCGCCGGCGCGAGCCCCGCGGCCCGCGCGACGCCGCTGCCCACGCCGTCGGCTCCGATCACGAGCGTGGCCGGCCCCGCCCGCCGGCCGTCGATCTCGACGCGAACCGCATCGCCCTCGCGCTCGACCCGCGCCGAACCCTCGATCCACGCGACGCCCGCCGCGACCGCCGCCCGCCGCAGCTCGGCATCGAACCGCTCGCGCGGGGCGAGCGTGCCGCCGCCGAGCGTTCCCGCGATCGCCTTCCGCGGCCCGCGCCGCCCCGCGACCCAGAGCTCGGTGCCGACGGTCGCGGGTTCGCCCGCGATCGCCGCCGACAGCCCCAGACGGCCGAGCGCCGCGACCCCGCGCGGATGGAGGCAATGCCCGCAGCACTTCCCGCGACCTTCGGGGCGACGCTCGACGACGGTGACCGTCCAGCCCTCGCGGGCGAGCCCGCGGGCCGCGATCGCCCCCGCCGGCCCGCCGCCGACGACGATCGCCGTCGCGTGGCCGCGATGCCTCCCGAAATCGCTGTTCTCGTGGTGCCCGGGCATGCCGATCCCGGAGCGATGCTAGCCGGGAAACCCGCGCGGCGTTCAGCCCGCGACCGCGCGAAGCGTCCCGGTCGCGGATGCCGACTCTTCGCCGGCGGCCATCGCGACGCCGTCGACCACGTACATCCGCGGGATCCGGTGATGGATGCGGCAGAGCATCTCGTGCGGAATCAGTCCCGAACGGGCCGCGAGCGTCGGAAGATGGTTCGGGGCGGTCACGTCGGGCGTGACGATCTCGACCTCGAGGTTCGACACCGGCCCGACCCCCGCCGCGTCGGGGCCGAGCAGGTCCCACAGCGAGACGACGTCGGTGAGGTCGACGGTGATCTGGTCCATGTTCACCGCCCCGACCACGGGCACGAACGCCCGCTGCGTGCCGCGGACGGTCTCGACGAGCACCGCGACCTTCTGCCTCGGCTCGTCGCTTTCGGTTCCGCCCGAGAGCGGACGCGGCACCGGGAAACCGTCCGCGTACCCGACGGGCACGAGCCCGATCAGGCTCGGGCGCCGCGCGGTCCAGGTCGATCCGTATCCGACCGGCGTGCCCGCGGCGAGCCGCTTGACCTGCACCACGCGGCTGCGCCACCGCACGCACGGCTGCAGGAAATCGGCGGGAAGGTCGAGTTCGCCGCCCTCGATCTCCTCGAGGCCGTAGCCGGCCCACGCGAGACCGCAGCGGACCATCGAGCGGTGGTAGCGGGGATGCCGCAGCAAGCCGTAGGTGCTCGCGACGTGGATGAGGACGTCGGGCGAGAGGAACGCCTCGCACGCCCGCTCGACCGCGGCGAGCCGCTCGAGCTGGAGATCGGTGAACGCCCGGTCGGTGCGGGAACTCGCGAAATGCGTGAAGAGCCCGCGGAGGGCGAAGTGCGGGCTCGTCGCGACCCGCTCGACAAGCGACGCCGCATCGGTCCACGCGACGCCGCCGCGGCTCATCCCGGTGTCGATCTCGACGTGGACGGGAATCGGGCGACCGAGCGCCGCCGCGAGCCCCTCGAGCGAGCGGACCTGGGCCAGGTCGTGCAGCGTCAGCTCGAGCCGGCCTTCCGAGGCCATCCGCCAGGTCTCGTCGCCGGGCCGCAGTTCCGACACCGGCATGAGGACCAGGATCGGTACCGGCACCGGCACCCCGACCCTCGACATGCCGAGTTCCGCGGCCTGCGGCAGGGAATAGACCGCGAGGAGATCCGCCCCCGCCTCGACGAGGCGGCGGGCGACTCGCACCGCGCCGAGGCCGTATGCGTCGGCCTTCACGATCGGGCAGAACCGGCACCCGGGACCGACCAGCCTCCGGATCGCCGCGACGTTGCGGTCGATCGCGGTGAGGTTGATCTCGATGACGCTTGGCTCGTGCATCGACGCGGAGTCCGTTCCCCGAACCGCCGGAGGGCCCGAAAGGAGCCCATCCGCCCAATCGCCGCCGTTCCGTGGCGGGCAATCGGCGGATTATGCCGCCCGGGGCCCCGACGTGTGGCCCGACGCGCAGGCTTCCGCACGATTCGCGCAAGTTGTATCGGGCGGCGTTCGGACCTACCATCCGTTTTCCCGGTTCCGGCCGTGGGCCATTCGGCCCGGCTTGTCGGAACCCCGAACCGGCGGCGGGCGAAGCCCGAGCCGGGACCACCCCGAGGCGACCGACCCGAGGCGGACTTCCCCGCCCTCCCCCGGCTTCCGCCCCGGTCCGAAGGACGACCAGACCCCGATGCAGGACATCTTCGACCTCTCCAAGAACTTCGCCGACCTCGGCCTGCGCGACGCGCTCCTCGAGGCGATCACCGCGAAGGGCTTCAAGCACCCGACCCACATCCAGGCGTCGCTCATCCCGGTCGCCCTGACCGGCCGCGACGTGCTCGGCCAGGCCAAGACCGGCAGCGGCAAGACCGCGGCCTTTGCCCTGCCGATCCTCCAGATGCTGAGGCCCGACGAGCCCTTCTCGGCGCTCGTCCTCGTGCCGACCCGCGAGCTCGCGGTCCAGGTCGCCCACGAGATCTCCGACTTCGGGTCGTACGCGAAGCTCGGCGTCGCGGCGATCTACGGCGGCCAGCCGATCCCGAAGCAGATCGAGAAGCTCAAGCAGAATCCCGCGGTCCTCGTCGGCACGCCCGGCCGCGTGATGGACATGCAGGGCCGCGGCCTGCTGCCCTACGACCACGTGCGGTTCGCGGTGCTCGACGAGGTCGACCGGATGCTCGACATCGGCTTCCGCGACGACATCCGCAAGATCCTCACCGCCCTCCGGAAGGGCCCGCAGACGATCTTCGTGTCGGCCACGATCTCGCCCGAGATCGAGAAGCTCGCCCGCAGCTACATGAAGGACCCGGCGAAGATCGTCTCGGTCCAGAAGAGCCTGACCGTCGAGCGGGTGAACCAGAGCTACCTGCCGGTCGAGCCGTGGGACAAGCGGCGCCTGCTGCTGCACCTGCTGACCCACGAGAAGCCCGGCCTCACCGTCGTCTTCTGCCGCATGAAGCGGACCGTCGACGAGGTCGCGAAGTACCTCCAGGACAAGAAGATCGACGTGCTCGCGATGCACGGCGACATGTTCCAGGCGAAGCGCGAGAAGGTCATGGGCAAGCTCCGCGAGGGCGACCTCAAGGTGCTCGTCGCGAGCGACCTCGCGTCGCGCGGGCTCGACGTCGAGGACATCACCCACGTGGTGAACTACGACCTGCCCGAGGATCCCGAGGCGTACATCCACCGCATCGGCCGCACCGCCCGCGCCGGCCGCGACGGCGTGGCGTGGAGTTTCGTCTGCCCCGACCAGGGTGATCTCCTGTCGGCGATCGAGCAGCTCGCGAACGTCGAGATCCCCCGCAAGGAGTACCCCGACTTCACGCCGGGCCAGGTGCCGATCGAGGTGCAGCAGCGCCGCGAGGCCGAGGTCCGCAAGAAGGAAGATCTCGCCAAGCAGCGGAGCCGCCACGAGATGGTCCTGCCCGACCCGGTGGCGGCGAAGGACTCGGCGAAGGCCGCCGAGATGTTCCCCGGCGGGCTCGTGCCCGTCGCCCTGCCCGAGAAGCGGCTCGGCGGGCGTCTCCGCAGCGGCCGCAGCCGCTGAGCCGGACCCCGAATCGGCTGAGTTTCCCGTCGGAATCATGCCCGCGATCCGCGTCCATCCCGAGGTCGAGCACGCCCTGCGCCACGGCGCGGCGGTCGTCGCCCTCGAGACCGCGGTGCTCACGCACGGGCTGCCGCGGGTGGCCCGCAAGGCTCCCGCGGCGCTGGCCGCCCTGCTCGGCCCGGACCACGGCTGGAAGCCGACGGAACCGGCGAATCTCGAGCTCTCGCGGGCCCTCGCCCGCGCGGTGCGGCGCGGCGGGGCGACGCCCGCGACGGTGGGCGTGCTCGACGGCGAACTCGTGATCGGCCTCGGCGACGATGAGCTCACGCGGCTCGGCCACGACGAGCGGGCCGCGAAGGCCAGCGAGCGCGACCTCGCGCCGCTGCTCGCCTCGGGCGGCTCGGCCGGGACGACCGTCGCCGCGACCGTCGCGGCGTGCTCGCTCTCGTCGCCGGCGATCCGCGTCTTCGCGACCGGCGGCATCGGCGGGGTGCATCGCGGCTGGACCGAGCGTCCCGACGTCTCGGCCGATCTCCAGGCGATCGCCCGCCACCGCGTCTGCGTGGTGAGCGCCGGGGCGAAGAGCATCCTCGACCTGCCCGCGACGCTCGAGGCCCTCGACACGCTCGGGGTGCCGACGCTCGGCTTCGGGACGCCGCATTTCCCCCGCTTCCTCACCCGCGGCGACGCGTCGCTGCCGGTGCGCGAGGTTCCCGCCTCGGCCGCCGAGGTCGCGAGGATCCTCGACCTGCACTGGTCCGCGCCGCCCCGCGGGCTCGGCCGTGCGCAGGGCGTCCTCCTCTGCGTCGATCCACCCGAGGAACACGCCCTGCCGCTCGACGAGATCGAACCGATCATCGCGGCCGAGGTCGAGCAAGCCCGCGAGCGCGGCATCTCGGCCGATCGGGTGACGCCCGCGCTGCTCGCCGCGATCGCTTCCCGCAGCGGCGGCCGCAGCGTCGAGGCGAACGTCGCGGCCCTCATCCAGAACGCCAGCGTCGCCGCCGCCCTCGCCGTCGCCCACGCGAAGTCGCTGCACGCCGGCCACGAGTCCGCTTGACACCGTCCTCTTCCGAGGTTCCACTTGACCTGACGCGTTCGAGCCTGCGAGGAGAAGCGAGCGGCCCCGGCCGCCCCGTTCCCGCACGCCGCGCGAACCCCCGAGACCGATGCGAACGGCCGCACCGCGGCCAGCGCCGGATCACCCCGTGAGCAAGCCCAAGAAAACCACGTCGTCCCGGTCCGCCTCGAGCCCGAAGCCGCGCGCGGCCGGCGCGAAGCCGAAGGCCGTCGCGAAGCCCGCCAAGCCCGTGAAAAAGGCAGCGAAGGCCCAGGCGGCCAAGCCCACGAAGGTCGCGAAGCCCGCGAAGGTCGCGAAGCCCGCGAAGGTCGCGAAGCCCGCGGCGAAGGGTCGCGCGACGGCGGCGAAGGTCGCAAAGGTCGCGAAAGTCTCGAAAGTCACGAAAGTCGCGAAAGTCACGGGGAAGCCCCAGGCGAAGCCGGTCGAGCCGATGCCGACTCCAGGCCCGACGCCGGCCCTGATTGCAATCCCAACTCCGGCCTCGACGCCGGTCGTGATTCCCACGACTGTCAAGCCCGCGATCGCTCCGGTCGCCCCGCCGCCCGTGCCGACCTTCGCTCCGCCCGCGGCCGCTCCGCGGAAGGAGGTCGACCACGTGGACGACGGCAACGGCGGCGACGACGATTCCGATTGGGACGGCGCCGCGGGGGACGATTCCGACACCGAGATCTCCGAGCCCGAGGCGGCCCCCGCCGCCGCTCCGGCGATGCCCGCCCACCGCACGCTCTACGGTCGCCACCGCCGTCCGCACCAGCCGGCACGGCCGCCGTTCACGCACGCCCCAGCGCCGCCGCCGATCGCGCCCCGTCCGGCTGCCCCGGTCGATCGAGCGCCGCCGCCGCCCGAACCGGCCCTCCGCCCGCAGCAGCAGAATCCCCAGCATCAGCAGCATCAGCATCACCAGCCGCGGCCGCAGCAGCATCACCAGCACCAGCGTCCGCAGCATCAACATCAGCATCAACAGCACCAGCAGCCGCGGCCTCCGCAGCCCCAGCAGCCGCCCCCGCCGCCGCCGGTGCCGTTCGAGGTGAGCGGCTACCTCGACCTGCCGAGGGGCGGCGACGCCCGCGTGAGGCAACTCTCGGATGGGCTCCTCGAGAAGCCCGACGACCCGTTCGTCTCGCCCGAGACGCTCGCGAACTACCCGCTGCGCCCGTCGGCGAAGGTCACCGTCGAGGTGCTCCTGCGGCGGGGCAGCAAGCGCCGCCGCGGGCCGAAGCGTCCGAGGCCGGTGGTCGAGCGGGTGCTCTCGATCGAGGGCCTTCCCCCCGAGGAGTACGGCCGCCGCAAGGCGTTCAACGACCTCACGGCGCTCGATCCGGCCCCGCGGCTGACGCTCGAGTACAAGGGCTGCCCGCCCGCGTGCCGCCTCATCGACCTCTTCTGCCCGCTCGGCTTCGGCACCCGCGGACTCATCGTCGCCCCGCCCAAGGCCGGCAAGACGATCCTGCTGCAGAACATCGCCTTCGGCATCAAGCACAACCATCCGAACGTCGAGCTCGTGGCGCTCCTGATCGACGAGCGGCCCGAGGAGGTCACCGACTTCAAGCGGAACGTGCCGGCGGAAGTGCTCGCCTCGAGCAACGACCAGGACCTCGAGCGGCACCTCGCCCTCGGCATCCTCGCGATCGAGCTGGCCAAGCGGAAGGTCGAGGCGGGCAAGGACGTGGTCGTGCTGCTCGACTCGCTGACCCGGCTCGGCCGGGCGTTCAACAACAGCCGCCGGTTCGGCTCGAGCGGCCGGACCATGTCGGGCGGACTCGACTCGCGGGCCCTCGAGGTTCCGAAGCAGCTCTTCGGGGCCGCCCGCCGGGCCGAGGAGGGCGGGTCGCTCACGATCATCGCGACCTGCCTCGTCGACACCGGCAGCCGGGCCGACCAGGTCATCTTCGAGGAGTTCAAGGGCACCGGGAACATGGAGCTCATCCTCGACCGGCAGATCGCCGAGCGGCGGATCTTCCCGGCGATCAACCTCGCCGCGAGCGGCACCCGCAAGGAGCACCTGCTGCTCGACGAGCGGGAACTCAAGACGGTCACCGCCCTCCGGCGGCGGCTCATGGCCCTGCCGCCCCCGGTCCAGATGGAGCAGCTCCTGAACGCCCTGCAGCGGTTCGAGACGAACTCGCAGATGGTGACCTGAGGCGGGCCGGTCCTCGGGAAGCCCGCCGGTATCATCCCGGACCATGTCGTCCCGATCCGAGCGGAACCGGAACAACGTCATCGCGGGCACCTTTGTCCTGGTGGCGGTCGCGCTGGGCGTCGGCGTCTTCGTCGCGCTCCAGAAGATCAACTTCACGCCCCGCACGCCCTACACCGTGAAGTTCCAGGTGAAGGATGGCGTCGCCGGCCTGGCCCGCGGCTCGGCGGTGCGGGTCGGCGGCCTGCTGCTCGGCGAGGTCACGATGATCGAGCCGGTGAACCCCGGTCCGGACAAGCCGGTGACCGAGATCCTCGTCCACTTCAACCTCGACTCCGACATCCCGCTCTACTCGAACGCGGTCGCGTACCGCGCCGCCCCGCTGCTCGGCGACTCGTCGTGGATCAACTTCGCGACGATCGGCGGCCCCGGCATGACCGGCGCCGACGGCAAGCCCGTCGAGGCGCGGCCGCTCGCCGCGAATGACCGCATCGACGGCATGCCGACGCCGGGCCTCCTCGCGAACATCGTCGGCCCCGACAACGCGGTGCGGCTCGGGAAGGTCGTCGAGAACGTCGAGCAGGTGAGCGATTCGCTGCGGACCGACTACCGAGAGTCGATCCGGCCCGCCCTGACCGATGCGGCGACGGTGATCCGCGAATTCCGGCAGGATTACGCCGCGTGGCGAGGCCGGGTCGAGAACGCCCTCGCCTCGGCCGAGAAGGCGGCCGACAACCTCGAGAAGGCGACCGCCGAGGCGACGGCCCTCGTCGCCGATGCCCAGGACGCCCTGAAGTCGGCGCGGCCAGAAATCACCTCGACGCTCACGAACCTCCGCGATGCGTCGGCCTCGGCCCGCGACGTGGTGGCCCGGGTCGAGAGCACCTCGCTGCCCAAGCTCGAGACGGTGCTGACCGACGCCGAGTCCGGGCTCGCGTCGATCTCCGACCTCATCGGCCGCGTCGACGTTGAGTTCCAGGATCGGATGCCGACCATTTCCGCCAGCCTCGAGGACGTGCGGACCACCGCCCAGCAGCTGAAGCTCGCGACGATCGAGATCCGCCGCAGCCCGTGGCGGATGCTCTACACGCCGTCGAGCGAGGTCTACGCGAACGAGCAGCTCTACGAGGCGGCCCGTTCCTTCGCGATCGCGAGCGGCGATCTCCGCATCGCGGCCGAGGGGCTCGAGCGGCTGAGCGTGAACCCGCCGGCGATCCTCGCGGCCGATCCGGCCCTGCAGGAGCGGATCCGGAAGGAGCTCTCCGACGCCCTCGTCCGCTACGCCGAGGCGCAGCGGCAGCTCTACGGCGTGCTGACCCGCGGCGAGGCCGAGCCGCCCGCGTCGGGGACCGGCGATGCCGCGGGCCGCTGAACGAGACGACGCCCGGCTCGGGCGGTGGGCGATCGGCGTGGTGCTCGTCGCCGCCGCCGCGGTGATCGTGACGCCGACCATCCGCGAGCGGTCCCGCCGCGAGTTCCGCCTGGTCGTGCCGTCCGGCGCCGACCTCCATGGCGTCTCGCTCAACTCGAAGGTGCGGATCGGCGGGATCACCTCGGGGCGGGTCGTCCAGATCAACCCGCTCATCGACGACCGGCCGCTGTCGGAGATGCAGAGCGACGACCATCCCGGCGCCAACCCGAACAGCCGCATCACCGGCACCGAGCTGCGGCTCGCGATCGACCGGGGAATCCGGCTCTTCCCGGGCACGTCGGCCGCGATCGAGCGCGAGATGGTCAGCGGCCTCGCGTGGATCTCGATCCCCTCGCTCGGCGAGGGCGGCGACGGCGCGAAGCCGCTCCGGCCGGGCGACGACATCCGGCTGCTGCCGAACGACAACCCGATCGGCGAGCTCCTCGCGGAGCAGGACGGGGAAGGCCGTTTCGACTGGATGACCGCCGCCTTCGAAGACGTGCGCACCGGCTGGAGCGACGCCGAACGCGACGCAGCGACGCTTGTCGAGGAGGTCCGCACGTCGTGGGCGCCGCTCGAGCTGCGGGCGAGCGACGTCGCCGCACGCTACGAGACGATCGGCCAGCGGATCGACGGCCTGTTCGACGACATCGCCCGCCTTCGCGACGAGTTCAACGCGATCGAGGGCGGGGGCGAGCCGCTCTACGAGGCGATCCGCGGCGACCTGTCCGAGCTCTCGGAAGCCTCGGTGCGGATCGGCGACCGCCTCGACGTGACCTTCCCCCGCACCCGCGACGCGATGTCGCGCGAGTTCGAGCGGCTCGTGTCGGGCCTGCACGCCATCGAGCTGCGGCTCGGCTCGCTCGAGCTCGGGCGGAACTGGAACGAGCTGCTCGCCGACTTCTCGCTCGCCGGCGGCCAGCTCGGCCGGGCCCTCGGCGACGTGGCGGCGAATCCGCTGCGACTCATCCGCAACGAGTCCCGTGCGGACCGGATCCAGGAGCGGTTCGACCGCATGGGCCGCGAGCTGCTGATGGCCCTCGACGAGGCCCGCGCCGCCGAGGCATCGCTGCGGCTGATCGGCACCGCGGGCTCGGTGCCGGCCGATGTGCTGCCCCGCCTGACCGAGTCGATGAACCGGATCGGCGAGCTGCTCGACGCGGCGGCGCGGATCGAGCGGGCGTACCGGCAGATCCGGATCGACTCGATTCCCGTCCAGCCCGCGCCCGCCCCGTGATCGGCGAGACCGTCGAGCTCGGGCCGATCGACGCCGACGGGCGGCCGGCGGTGCCGGAGGGCCGGGCGGATCTCGCCGAGCTCCTCGCGTGCTTCACCGACGCCCGCGATCGAGACCTGCGGGGGAACGACCGGCGGTTCCTCGTCGAGAGCCCGCGGGTCGTTCCGCGATTCCTGCGGAGCGATTTCACCTGCCCCGCCGTGCTGACCACGCCCGCGGGCCT
>JBEIUL010000040.1:0-10967 GCA_040374395.1 Phycisphaeraceae bacterium | reverse complement strand
GTCGATTCCCCTCGCCGAGGGCCGAATCCTCGCCCGGCGCCACAACCTCGAGCAGGGCGTCCCCGCGCTGCGGCAGGCGCTCGTGCTGAACCCGCGGCTCTCCGAGGCGTGGTACCTGCTCGGCGCGCTCGCGATCGAGCACCTCGGCCGCGCGGGCCGCGGCGATCGCGTTCGCGGCGGTGCGGCCGATCGACGCGGCGGCGGCGATCGCCTCGTCGACGCGGCCGAGACCCTCGAGCGCCTCGGCGCGGCGGGCGACGTTGATGGGCGAGTCGTCGTCGCCGAGCAGCGTCAACGCGTCGGCGAAGCGGCCGGCGCGGAGGCGGGCTTCCGCCCGCGATCCGGCATCGACCGCGGGATCCGACAGCGACGCGTCGTCGAGCGTCCACGTCGCGAGGGCGGCGCGGGCCCGCCGGGCGGGCGTGTCGAGGTCACGCGAGTCCCACACGCCATGGTCGACGCGAAGGTCCTTTCGCTCGTCGGCCTCGATCCACTCCTCGGCGAGGGCCTTCAGCACGAGGTCGGCGGGCGGTGCGGTCTCGGGAACGATCTGCGCGAAGGCGGGCGCCGCGATCGACAGCGCGACGACGCAGGCCGCGAACGCTCGGCGGGCCGCCGCCATCGCGGTCAACCCGGCTCCCGGGCGAGCGGACGGCGATCGATCGCCCACTGCGTCGGATCGATCGCGGGCTTCACGAGCAGGGCGCGGTCGGCGTCGGAAAGTCCGGCGTTTCTCGCCGGCTTCACGAGACGCACCGCGACGGTGTCGCCGTTGACCTCGCGGATCACGAGACCGAGCGGCGAGAGCGTATCGGGCTCGTACCAGACCTCGACGGCGGCGGTTTCCTTCGCGAAGTCGGTGCCCTCGAGCGGAACGAGCCGCAGGCCGAGGCACGGCGGCAGCGCCTTCAGCAGCGGCGCGTCGGACCGCTCGAGATCCTCGACGCGGAACCGCTTGAGCACCTCGGCCTTCGGCTGCCCGAGCGGAATCGGGAACGGGCCCTCGCCGAGCTTCAGCGGATCAAACGTCGAGCCGGGCGGCGCGACCTGCCGCTCGGTGACCGACTTCGCCTTCTCGTTGATCTCGACGAGCCAGCCGTCGACGAACAGCCAGTGGTCCTTGGAACGGTCGGAGCGGCCGCTGCCGTCGATGAACTCGTCGAACAGCAGGGCAAGCTTCCGTTCCTTGCCCTGGCCCTCGAGCACCAGCCGGCCGTAGCGACGCTCGGTCTCGTCAAGCAGCGCATCGAAACGCTCATACGCGATGCCCGCGGCGAAGTCGCGAAGGTCGGCGGCCGCCGACTCGAGCCGGGTGAGCAGCTCGTCCACCTTCGGGGCGGCGGTCGAGGCGGCCGGCGGAGCCGCCACCGGAGGCTCGGCCGCCGGGGGCGTCGTGGCGAACGGAACGATCGCGAGCAGGCAGGCGAGGTTCATGGGCGAAGGAAGGAAGCGGCCGAAGAGGGGGCATTCCGAGCCGGAAGCGTGGGGATCGGCACGTGCTCGACGATCTCGAGGCCGAAGCCGCTCAGGCCGGGCATCGCCTTCCTCGGATGGTTCGTGAGCAGCCGCAGGCGCCGCAGTCCAAGGTCGCGCAGGATCTGGCCGCCGATGCCGAACTCGCGGTGGGCCATCGGATGGGCGCGGCCGCCGATCCCGTCGACGCGGGTGAGGTCGGGGGCATCGACGTCGTCGGCGCGGCCGCGGCGGATCTGCTGCAGGCGGGCCCGCAGGTCGTCGCCGACCGCCTCGGGCCGCAGGTAGACGAGAGCCCCCCGCCCATCCTGTTGGAGGGCCCGCATCGCGGCGCGGAGCGAATCGGCGCTCGCCGGCCCGGTTTCGCCCGTGACCCCGAAGACATCGCCGAGAAGGTCGCGGCGGTGCATGCGGACAAGCACGGGATCGGGAATCTCCGGCACGCGGCCATCGTCACCCGGCCGGCCGATGCCGCCGACGGTGAGGGCGAGGTGCGGCGTCGGGTCGATCGCGCTCGACCACGCGAAGAGATCGAAACGGCCTTCCGGCGTCTCGATCGGCGTGCCCTCGCCCGGATTGAGGCGCTTGACGAGGCCTTCGCGCTGCAGCCGGTACTCGATCACCTGCTCGACCGAGCACATGCGGATGCGATGTTCCTCGCACAGCCGCTCGAGGTCGGGCATGCGGGCCATCTCGCCGTCGGGGCGGACGATCTCGATGATGACCGCCGCGGGCAGCAAGCCCGCGAGCCGACAGAGGTCGACCGAACCCTCGGTCTGGCCGGTCCGCACCAGCGTGCCGCCGTCGCGGGCCCGCAGCGGGTTCACGTGGCCGGGCCGCACGAAGTCGTCGGGCCGCGAATCGGGATCGGCGAGCATCCGGATCGTCTTCACGCGGTCGCGAGCGCTGATGCCGGTGCCGACGCCGTGCCGCGGATGCCCGTCGACCGAGACGGTGAACGCGGTGCCGCGGAGGCTGGTGTTGGTCGCGACCGCGGGGGCGAGATCGAGGCGGTCGCACGAGGCGCCGTCCATCGCGACGCAGAGGTAGCCGTTCCCGACCCGGGTGATGAAGTTCAGGGTCTCGACGTCGAGCGACTCGGCGGCGACCACGAAATCGCCCTCGTTCTCGCGGTTCTCGTCGTCGACGAGCACGATCACGCGGCCGGCGCGGAGGTCGTCAAGGATCTCGGGAATGGGGGCGAGCGGCATGGGGCGGAGTGTAGGTTGGATTCGCCGTACCATTCCCGCCTTCCTGCCGGGGTTTCCGGCGGAAATCAGCCTTGGATTCCTCCCGTCATGCCCGCCCCGCGAAGCCCCGCGCCGAAACCTCCGCCCTCGCCCATCCGCCCCGCGACCGCCGCCGAGCGGCGACGCGACGAGAAGTGGCTGCTCGAGATCACCTCGCTGCCGACCGCCGCGGGCCGCGAGGATCGCGTGACCGGCTGGATCAAGCGCTGGGTCGAGGCGCGGAAGTCGTGGCTCACGCTCGAGGAGGACCGCTGGGGAAACCTCGTGATCCGCTCGCGGCGGAAGCCGAGGCCGGGCGTCGCGCCGCTCTGGATCACCGCCCATCTTGATCATCCGGCGTTCGTGGTGCGGAAGGTCGAGGGTCGCGAGCTGGAGCTCGAGTTCCGCGGAGGCGTGAACGACCCGTACTTCGTCGGGGCGAAGCTCGAGGTCTTCGACGCGAGGACCGAGCGCAGCGTCGAGGCGACGATCCGCACGCTCGACGCGAAGGCGACGCCGTTCAAGCTGGTGACCGCGCGGCTCGCCAAGCCGCTCGCGGGCGTCGGGCCCGGCAGCATCGCCCGCTGGAAGTTCCCGAAGGCGGCGATCCGCAAGGGCCCGTCGGCGACGAGGGGCGATCGGCTGCTGCACACCCATGCGTGCGACGATCTCGCGGCGCTTGCGGCGGCGATCGCGGCGATGGAACGTTTCGGCAAGGACCCGTCGCTCGCCCACGTCGGCCTGCTCTTCACGAGGGCCGAGGAGATCGGCTTCATCGGGACCATCGGGGCCGCCCGCAGCGGGACGATCCCGAAGGGCACGCGGCTCGTCTGCCTCGAGAACAGCCGCTCGTTCGCCGAGAGCCCGATCGGCGGCGGCCCGATCGTCCGCGTCGGCGACCGCATCTCGGTCTTCACGCCCGAGCTCACGAACCGCATCGGGGCGATCATGCTCGAGTACCAGAAGGAAGCCCCGGGATATCGCTTCCAGCGGAAGCTCATGCCGGGCGGGGCGTGCGAGGCGACCGCGTTCGCGAGCTACGGCCACGCGTCGACGTGCCTCGCCTGCCGCTCGGGAACTACCACAACATGGTCGACATCGACGGGGTCGCGGCCGGCAAGGCCAAGGCGAAGGTCGGACCCGAGTTCATCTCGGTGTCGGATTTCCACGGGCTGGTCACGATGCTCGAGGTGACGGCGCGGCGGCTCGACGACGCGACGATCGGCTCGACCGAGGCGCTGATGGAGAAGCTCTGGAACGAGCGCGGGTTCATCGTCGGCGGACCGGGAGGCTCGCGATGAGCGCCGATCCGGTGGCCCTGCTCGATGCGCGGTTCCGGGCCGCGATCGCCGCGACGCTCGGCGGCGATGCCGCCGCGTACGACCCGGTGATCAAGCCGAGCGCGAACCCGCAGTTCGGCGATTTCCAGGCGAACTTCGCGATGGGACTGGCGAAGCAGCGCGGGATGAACCCGCGAGAGCTCGCGACGAAGGTCGCGGCGGCGGTCGACCTTTCGGGGCTCGCCCTGCCGCCCGAGGTCGCGGGGCCGGGGTTCATCAACCTGAGGCTCGATCCGGCCGCGCTCGCCGGGCTGCTCGACGCCATGGAACGGACCGATCTCGGCGTAGTGCGAGTGCCGCGCACGCATGGCGTCGCGGTGGATCTCTGCGGCGTGAACGTCGCGAAGCGCATGCACGTCGGCCACCTGCGGGCGACGATCATCGGCGACTGCGTGGCGAGGGTGTTCGAGCGGATCGGCCGCAGGGTCTTCCGCGAGAACCACCTCGGCGACTGGGGCCTGCCCATCGCGATGACGCTCGCATCGCTGCGGAAGCGCGGCGTCGATCTCGACCGGCTCGAGTTGAAGGATCTCGACGTCGCGTATCGCGCCGCCCAGGCCTCGGCGAAGGGCGACGAGAAGGGACTCGCCGCGGCACGGGCCGCCGGCTGCGGTCCGCACCGCATCGCCGAGCTCGAGGCGCAGGAAACCGGGGCCCGCGAGGCGGCGGCCGAGGCGCGGCAGGCGCTCGTGAGACTCCAGTCGGGCGACGCCGAGCTCGTCCGCGACTGGCACAAGCTGATCGAATGCACGATGAAGGAGGTCTATCTCGCGGCCGACCTGCTCAACGTGCGGCTCGGGCCGGAAAACAGCCGCGGCGAGAGCTTCTACCGCGACCGGCTCGGTCCCGCGGTCGAGGCGTTCGTGAAGGCCGGCCTCGGCGTCGAGGACGACGGGGCGCTCGTCGTGCGCTTCGCCGATCGCGAGCGTCCGCTGCTCATCCGCAAGTCGGACGGCGGGTTCCTGTATGCGACGACCGATCTCTGCGCCCTGCGCTTCCGCGTCCAGGACCTCGACTGCGACCGCGTGATCTACGTCGTCGACGCCCGGCAGCGCGACCACTTCCGCGACGTCTTCGACGCGTGCCGCCTCATCGGCTGGGACCTCACGGTGAAGGAGCCCGGCGCGGGCACCCGGGCCGAGATCACGCACCTCGGCTTCGGCGCCGTGCTCGGACCGGACAAGAAGCCGCTCAAGACCCGCTCGGGCGAGAACGTCACGCTCATGAGCCTGCTCGAGGCGGCGATCGATCGCGGCGTGGCGGAAGTCACCAAGCGGGCCGCCGACCCCGAGGCCCCGACCCACGGGCTTTCCCCCGCGGAACTCGCCGCGATCGGGCGTGCCGTCGGCATCGCCGCCGTGAAGTTCGCCGACCTCTCGAACGACGTGAGCCGCGATTACGAGTTCGACCTCGATCGCATGGTCGCCTTCGAGGGCGACACCGGGCCGTACATCCAGTACGCCCACGCCCGCATCGCGTCGATCATCGCACGCTCGGGCGAGAGCGTCGCGGCGATCGAGGCCGCCCCGCTTCAACTCGAGGCGGCGGCGGAACGGGCGTTGGCCCTGCATCTCCTGCGGTACGGCGCGATGGTGCAAGGTGTCGCCGATTCGCTCGAGACGAGCCGGATCGGGGCGTATCTCCTGTCGCTTTCCACGCACTTCAACGCGTTCTACCAGGCGTGCCCGGTGCTGAAGGCCCCGGATGACGCGACCCGCCGCTCGCGGCTGCGGCTGTGCGAGGTCACGCGACGCACGCTGGCCGACGGGCTGGGGCTGCTGGGGATCGAGGCGCCGAGCCGGATGTGAGACCGGCTCGCGCCCGGCGCGCGGCCGCAGTACCATCCCTGAATGCCCTCCCGGCACCCGCAATTCCCGTCGGTCAAGGTCTTCGACCATCCGCTGATCCAGCACAAGCTGACGCGGCTGCGCGACCGGGCGACCGGCTCGAGCGAGTTCCGCGCGCTGCTCAACGAGATCGCCGGGCTCATGACCTTCGAGATCTGCCGCGAGCTGGCCGTCGAGCCGCATACCGTCGAGACGCCGGTCGCGACCGCCCACGGCGTGCGGCTGCGCGACAAGGTCACGGTGGTGCCGATCCTGCGGGCCGGCCTCGCGATGACCGACGGCATCCTCGGGCTCTTCCCGGAAGCCCGCGTCGGGCACATCGGCATCTACCGCGACGAGGCCAGCTCGCGGCCCGTCGAGTACTACCGCAAGCTGCCGAAGGACGTGACCGCGGGCCCGGTCTTCCTCGTCGATCCGATGCTGGCGACCGGCGGCTCGGCGGTCAAGGCCATCGAGGACCTGAAGGCGATCGGCTGCACGCGGATCCAGCTCATCTGCCTCGTCGCCGCTCCCGAAGGGGTGCGGGCCGTCGCGACCGCCCACCCCGACGCGATGGTCAGCGTCGCCGCGATCGACGAGCGGCTCAACGAGCACCACTACATCGTGCCGGGCCTCGGCGACGCCGGCGACCGCATCTTCGGGACCCAGTGACCCCATTGCCGAGGACGATCGATGGCGGAGAAGAAGAACCTCGAGTTCGACCGGCCCGGCGGATACGCCCAACCCACGGGGGCGATCCACGTGCAGAAGCGGGCCCGGGCGGAACTCGCGGCCGAACGCGACGCGATCAGGCTGTTCGGCGACGGGGCGGCGGGGCACGAGGCGAAACCCGCGGCGATCAAGCCGTTCCTTTCGGAGGCCGACCCCGACACCCGACTCTACCTCGGCGATTGCCGCGACACGCTCGCGAACCTGCCCGACCGGGGCTCGGTCGACCTCGTCTTCGCCGATCCGCCGTTCAACTGGGAAGTGCCGTACGAGGGCTGGAAGGACGGCATGCCGCGCCGCGAGTACGAGCGCTTCACGTTCGACTGGCTTGACGGCTGCATCGAGGCCCTCGCCCCGCACGGCAGCCTGTGGGTGAACATCCCCGACGACACCGCGGCCGAGATCGTGATGCATCTCAAGCGCCGCGGGCTCACCATGATCAACTGGTGCGTCTGGCACTTCCGCTTCGGGCAGAACCGCGACTCGTCGTTCATCAGCAGCAAGGTGCACGCGCTCTACTTCGCGAAGGATCCGGCGAGTCGCCGCTGGAACCCGGACGAGATCCTCGAGCAGAGCGACCGGGCGAGCATCTACGGCGATCCGCGCACGCTCGCGAAGGAATCAAACCAAGGCATGCGGGTGCCGATGGACGTCTGGTACGGAAAGTTCTGGGGCCGCGTGCAGGGGAACAGCGCCGAGCGGCGCAGCCTCCACCACAACCAGCTGCCCGAGGTCTATCTCGAACGGGTGATCCGGGCGTGCTCGAACGAGGGCGACCTGGTGCTCGACCCGTTCTGCGGGTCGGGAACGACGAGCACGGTCGCCCGGGCGTGGGGACGCAGGTCGGTGACCTGCGAGTTCTCCGAGGGAAACGCGAAGAGCGCCTGGGAGCGGATCACGAGGATCGGCATGCTGCGGAAAGGCCTGAGCAGCGGCGGATCGAGCGCGATCGGGAAGCCGCGGAAGCGGCGGGTGAAGGCGTAGGGCGCGAGGCGGCCACGGAGGGCGGGGCCACGCCCCGCCTTCCAAGCTGTTTCAGTCCTGCTTCGCCGGAACCCACGGCACGTCGGCCACGCCGGCGGAATGGTTCGCCTGACGCGCCATCGCGAACAGCAGGTCACTCAACCGGTTCACCCACTGGATCGCGCCGTTGCTCACCGGCTCGGCGTGCGACAGCGTGATCATCGCCCGCTCGGCGCGACGGCAGACGGTGCGGGCGAGATGCAGCCGGGCGGCGAGTTCGCCGCCGCCCGGCATGATGAAGGTGCGGATCGGCGGGTTCTGCCCGTCGATCTCGTCGATCCACGATTCGATCTCGGCGACGAAGCTCTCGTCGATGCGGACGACCTTCGCCGCATTCTTCGACCCCTCGGGCGTCGCGAGGTCAGCGCCGATGTCGAAGAGCCGCGACTGGATCGGCGCGAAGATCTCGAGCAAACGCCGCTCGTACGCCCGGTCGCTTCGGCACGCAGCCGCGGCGAGACCGATCGTCGCGTTCAGCTCGTCGACCGTGCCGTAGGCCTCGATCCGCGGATGGTCCTTGCTGACGCGACCGCCGCCGAAGAGGCCGGTGGTGCCGTCGTCGCCGGATCGGGTGTAGAGCTTCATGCGGGGTGTTCCTTCGGGAAGCGAGCGTACCCGGATTCGACCCCGGGCGGCGGTTCACTCGGGAAGCAGCGTCCGACCCGGCTCCTCGGTCCGCGAGCCGGCCGAATCGTGCACGGCAAGGCGGAAACCGGGCCGCAGGGCCGCCCCGGCGTGGGTCCCGTCGTTGCGCACCGCGATCACCGCCAGCTGGTGGTGGGGCTCGAGCGTGAACGAGTCGCGGATCCGCTCGATGACCGCGGTGGCCGCCTCGAGGGGCGTGCGGCCCTGACGCAGGAGTTCGACCGCGAGAAACGACCCGCAGATGCCCATCACGAGCTCGCCGACGCCGGTCGCGGTCGCGCCGCCCGCCGCGGGATCGACGTACAGCCCGTGCCCGATGATCGGCGAGTCGCCGATGCGGCCGGGCAACTTGTACGGCGTGCCGCTCGTCGAGCACGCTCCCGCCATCGTGCCGGCGGCGTCGATCGCCAAGGTCCCGATCGTGTCGTGGTGCTTCCAGCGGGCCTCGTCGGAGACGAACAGCCGCCCGTCACTGCCGTGGCCCGAGTCGATCGGCCGCAAGCCGCGGTCGCGGCCCTGGTTCACGGGCGCGGGGTTTCGCTTCCATTCTTCCCAGGCCTTCCTCGCGTCCGGCGCGAGCAATTCCTGCCGCGGGAAATCCTGCGCATCCGCGAAGCGATCGGCATCCGGCCCCGCGAGCATCACATGCGACGTGCGCTCCATCACGCGACGGGCAACGCTGACCGGATGCAGGTGCTCGCGCAGCACCGCGACCGATCCGCAGCGATTCGGAGCGAGCATCACGCAGCCGTCGAGCGAGACGCGGCCGTCGGCGTCGGGCAGGCCGCCGAAGCCGACCGAGTCGATGTCGGGGGCGGCGTCGATCACGCGGCAGCACTCCTCGACCGCATCGAGGGCGGAACCGCCGGCGGCGAGACCCGGCCAGGCGGCGGCGTGGCCGCGGACGGCGAACGACCAGGTGCTGACGATGAGGGGCTCGCGAGACGCCATGGCGGGATTGTGGCAGGTCGTCGCGGTCCGGGGAACTCCCTATCTTCCGTAACCATGTCCTCGCCGCTCGTCCACCTGAACTTCACGGAAGGCGTCGCGACCGTCGCCCTCGCCGACCCGACGAGGCGGAACGCCCTGTCGAGCGCGATGTTCGATGCCCTCGATGCGGCGTTGATCGAGGTGCGTTCCCGCGATCACGTCCGCGTGCTGCACCTGCGTGGAGAGGGGCCGGCGTTCTGCACCGGTTTCGACCTTGGCGAGTGCGTGGCCGACCCGTTGCGGGCGGGAACGTTCGTGCGGCGGCTCAGTGAGATCGCGCGGCTGCTGCGACGGATGTCGGTGCCGGTCGTGACCGAGGTTTCCGGGCACGCCCTCGCGGGCGGCTGTGCGCTGATCGCCGCGAGTGACCTGACCTGCGCGAGCCGCGACGCGAAGTTCGGCTACCCGGTGCACCGCATCGGCATCACGCCCGCGGTGAACCTCCCGACGCTGCTCGCCGACATCGCCGGGGCCGCCCGGGGAGTCTCGCTTTCCGGCGAACTCATCGACGCCGAGACGGCCCTGCGGATCGGCCTCGTCGATCGACTCGCCGACGATCGCGACGCCCTACGGGCCATGACCGACGCCCTCTGCCGCCAGCTCGCGAGCCATCCGCCCGGGGCGATGGCGGCGACGAAGGCCTTCCTGAACGAGTCCGACGGAACCGCCGGTGACCGGCACTTCGAGGCCTGCGCCGAGACGAGCGCCACCCTCGCCGACGGCGACGAGTGCCGCCGTATGCTGCGTGACTTCTGGGCGGCAAGCCAGGCCGCCAAGCCCTCCCGCAACCCCTGATCGAACTCCTTCCCATGAGCGAACTCCTCCGCGTCTCGAATCGCGACGGCATCGTCACCCTCACGCTGAACCGGCCCGAATTCCGCAACGCCCTCTCGAAGGAACTCATCTTCGAGATGACCGCGGCGCTGAAGGCGATCGTCGCCGACCCCGCGTCGCGGGTGCTGGTGCTGGCGGGCGAGGGGAAGTCGTTCTGCGCGGGCATGGACCTCAAGGCCGTCGCGAAGGACCCGTACGCGATGGGCGACATGCTGCGCGAGCTCAGCCGCGTGAGCCGCTCGCTGCGGCGGCTGCCGATCCCGACCATCGCCCGGGTGCAGGGCGCCGCGATCGGCGGCGGCTGCGGGTTGATGGTCGTGTGCGATTTCGCGGTCGTGACGCCGGACGCGAAGGTCGGCTACCCCGAGGTCGATCTCGGCATCTGCCCGGCGGTCGTCGCCCCGTGGCTCGTGCGGAAGATCGGGCCGGGGCCGGCCCGGGCGATGCTGCTCGCCGGCGGCACGATGTCGGGAGCCGAGGGCCACGCCCGCGGCCTCGCGACGCACCTTGCCGACGCCGACAAGCTCGACGAGACGGTGAACGCGATCGCCACGCGACTGGTCGCGGGCGGCCCGCAGGCGCTTGCGGCGACGAAGGCGTGGCTCAACGAGCTCGACGGCAGCCTCGACGACGCGAGCCTCGACAAGGCGGCCGAAATCTCGGCGAAGCTGATCGCGGGCGAGGAAGCCCAGACGCGGCTGCGGAAGGTGCTCGGGATCGGGTGAGGATCGCGTCGCTCGTTGCGGGCCGGGATTTACGCTGGACACCCTGACGGTCACTGGGGTGGGCGGTCCGCGACCGCCCAGGATGAAAACTGGAGCTGTCCGCGGCGTGGGCTCGCGAGCGACCCCCTCCTCGGCCCGCGGCGGGCGCGGACC
>JBEIUL010000309.1:0-3746 GCA_040374395.1 Phycisphaeraceae bacterium | reverse complement strand
GAGAACATCGGCGACCTGATGAAGCTCTGCGACGCCCGCCGCGGCATCTTCAAGGCCCAGAAGTTCATCTCCGAGGGCCGCCAGCTGCTCGAGTACGAGCTGCCGCTCGCCGAGATCATCTACGACTTCTACGACAAGCTGAAGTCGATCACCCGCGGCTACGGCACCATGGACTACGACATCATCGAGTACCGCGAGGACGACCTCGCGAAGGTCTCGATCCTGGTGAACGGCGACGCGGTCGAGGCCCTCTCGCTCATCTGCCACCGCAAGAACGCCGAGTACCGCAGCCGGCTGATCCTCCAGAAGCTGAAGGGCCAGATCGACAAGCACCAGTTCGAGATCCCGCTCCAGGCGGCGATCGGCGGCAAGATCATCGCCCGCGAGTCGATCAAGGCCTTCCGGAAGAACGTGACCGCCAAGTGCTACGGCGGCGACGTGAGCCGCAAGCGGAAGCTCCTCGAGAAGCAGAAGGAAGGCAAGAAGCGGATGAAGACGATCGGCACCGTCACCATCCCGCAGGAAGCCTTCATGGCGGTGCTCGAGCAGGGCGACTGACCCTCGCCGGGACGCCGCCGAGCGCGTACCCTTCGGGAATGCGAAACCTCGATCGCCTCCTCGCCGTCGCCGCCCTCGGGCTCGCCTCGTTCGCGTTGATTTCCCGCGGCCCGCTCGCGGCCCCGGCCTCCGCCGACCCGGTGCCCGCCGCGGACGAGCTCGGCCCGGCCGACGCGGTCGTGCTGCTCGAGGCGAAGGAACGCAAGGACTCGCTCCGGCTCACGAACGCCGGCGGGCGGCTCTCGTTCGGCGAGCGGGCCACCGACCGCCTGTGGAGCGTCGGGGCGGTCGATGTGGACACCTGCATGAAGCGGCTGCTCGCGACCGCCGAGTTCGCCGATCGCCGCAAGGAGGTCGAGGACGAGGCCCGCAAGCAGGAGGAGCAGTTCCGCTCCCAGATGCAGGAGATCGAGGCGAAGTACGGCAACATCACGCCCGACGACCCGAAGTTCCCCGAGGCCCAGCGCGAGGCGAACGGCATCTTCGAGGCGATGCGGCGTTGGCGGGAGGGCCAGGGCCGGATCGTCGGCAAGCTCGCCGCCGAGCAGATCGAGTCCGCCTACCGGCGGCTCGTCGAGGCGGTCGAGGTCGTCGCCGACCGCGAGAAGATCGACCTCATGTTCCGCTTCATCCCGACCGCGAAGGCCTTCGAGGCCGAGACGATGGAGGCCGCGGGCCTGCAGGTCCGTGAGCGGACCTTCCTCCGCAGCCCCGAATCGCTCGACCTGACCGCCGAGGTGCTCAAGGAACTCGGCGTCGAGGACGAGGGCTGATCGCGGCCCCCACGCTTCGCGCCGACGCGGCCCGGACCGTCGCCCCCGGCACCCGGGCTCACGGAGAGACGGGGCCATGCCCCGTCGAGCATCGTCACAAACGCCGTTCTCCTCGCCTCACCGCGCCAGTCCCGCCGACAGCCGCCGCCCGAGTTCCTCGCGCACCGCGTCCATCGTCGGCGCCCGCCCCCCCAGCTCCGCCGCGAGGCTCGTGACCGGCCGACCCGCGAGGCCGCACGGGACGATGAGGCCGAAGTGCGTGAGATCGGGCGCGACGTTCAGCGCCAGCCCGTGCATCGTGACCCAACGGCCGACGCGGACGCCCATCGCGCAGATCTTCCTCCCGCCGGCGTGCCCGTCGCGCTCCCCCGCCGCCTCGCCGCCGACCCAGACGCCGGTCGCGCCGGGATCGCGCCGCCCCGCGACGCCGAACGCGTCGAGCGTTCCGATCACCGCCTCCTCGAGGCGGCGCAGGTACTCGTGGATGCCGATCCGCAGCCGCTCGAGGTCGATGATCGGGTACGCGACGAGCTGGCCCGGACCGTGGTAGGTGATGTCGCCGCCGCGGTCGGTCTCGGCGACCTCGACGCCGAGGCGGGCGAGCGTCGCGGCGTCGGCGAGCAGGTTCGCGGCGACGCCCGCCCGCCGGCTGATCGTGATCACCGGCGGGTCGTGCTCGACCAGCAGGATCGGCATCGGGACGCGGGCCGCACGGCCGGCGAGCGTGGCCGAGTGGGCCTCGCGCTGCACCGCGAGGGCCTCGGCGTACCCCATCCGCCCGAGGTCCTGGACGCGGAAATCCGCGGCGGAAAAGGGCTCGGCCGGAGGCGGACGGGTCATGCCCGAAGTGTATGGGCGGCATCGCGGGCCCGGCCCGTACAATCGTTCCCCTTCCCATGGCGAACATCCACCCCACCGCGATCCTGAGCGGCGACGTCCAGCTCGCCGACGACGTCGTGATCGGACCGGGCTGCACGCTCGCGGGGCGGATCCGCATCGGCCCCGGCACCACGCTCGTCTCGAACGCCCACCTCCACGGCCCGCTCTGGGTCGGCGAACGGAACGTCTTCTACCCCGGGTCGTGCATCGGCTTCGCGCCGCAGGACCTCAAGTTCGATCCCGCGTCGGAAGGGGCGGGCACGGTCATCGGCGATCGCAACACGTTTCGCGAGAACGTCACCATCCACCGGGCCACCCGCGAGCGGCCGACGACGATCGGGAACGGGAACTACCTCATGGCCGGCTCGCACGCGGCCCACGACGTGCGGGTCGCCGACGATTGCATCCTCGCGAACGGCACGCTGCTCGGGGGCTTCGTCGAGGTCGGGAACCGCGTCGTGTTCGGCGGGAGCGCGGCGGTCCACCAGTTCGTGCGGATCGGTCGCGGCTCGATGCTCTCGGGCCTGGTCGGCACCGGCCTCGACCTCGGCCCGTTCTTCACGCTCTTCGGGATCCACCAGGTCGGCGGCGTGAACATCGTCGGGATGCGCCGCGCCGGCCATCCGCGGGCCGAGATCGACGCGGTGCGTTGGTGCTTCAAGGTGCTGGTCCGCTCGGGCCTGCCGCCGAAGACCGCGGTCGAGCGGCTCGAGGAGCGCGGCGACGAGCCGATCGTCCGCGAGATGATCGACTTCGTCCGTTCGAGCAAGCGGGGCATCTGCACCGGCCGCGGCCGCGCCGCCCGCCTCGGGGCCGTGAAGGCCGAGTCCAAGGCGGAGTCCGGGGACGATTGAGCGTGTCGATCTCGCTCACGGTGCTCGCGAGCGGATCGCGCGGGAACGCCGCGGCGGTCGGCACGGGTTCCCGAAGGATCCTCGTCGACCTCGGGCTGTCTCCCCGCCTTCTGCGTCGCCGCCTCGCCGCGGCCGGGGCCCATGAGCTCGAGTCGACGACCGACGTGGTGCTCACGCACCTCGACCACGACCACCTGAACGCCGGCTGGATCGGCGAGCTGCGGGCGCGGCCGTGGCGGATCTGGCTCCACCGCCGCCACCTCGACGCGGCCCGCGCGATCGGGATCCCCGGCGAGCGGCTGCAGGCGATCCGCGAGCGTGAGCCGATCGGCGACGGGCTCTCGCTCGAGCCGGTCCGCACGCCCCACGACGAGGAGGGCTCGACCGCTTGGGTCATCGAGGCCGTCGACGGCGACGCCGCCGCCCGGCTCGGCTGGGCGACCGACCTCGGCCGCGTGCCCGACGGGCTGCACGAGCGTTTCCGCGACCTCGACGCCCTCGCGATCGAGAGCAACTACGACCCGCTGCTGCAGGAACGCAGCCCGCGGCCGGATTTCCTGAAGCGGCGGATCATGGGCGGCGCCGGGCACCTCTCGAACGAGGAGTCGCTCGCGGCGGCGTTGCGCATCGCGGGCGAGAGCGAGCTCCAGGCGATCGTGCTGCTGCATCTCTCGCAGCAGTG
>JBEIUL010000001.1:0-29171 GCA_040374395.1 Phycisphaeraceae bacterium | reverse complement strand
CTCGTCGAGGGCGTCGCGGATGCCGTGCAGGTCGACCGCCGCGACCAGTTCCTCGGCGGGCATCTCGGACAGCATCTTCCACAGCGGCTTCCCGGCCGCACGGGCCTCGAGATCCCACACCGCGTTCACCACCGCGGCGAGCGCGAGCTGCATCACGCCCTTTTCCGGCCCGAGCCAGCGGAACTGCGAGTCCTGGGCGAGCGACCGCCAGAAACCTCGGCGGTCGCGGACGATCTCGTCGAGTGTTCGGCCCACGACCAGCGGCAGCAGCGACTCGATCGCCCGGCAGACGATCTCGTTCCCGCGGCCGATCGTGAACGTGAAGCCGTGGCCGGCGAGGCCCGCGGCGTCGGTCTTCAGCGTGACGTACGCGGCCGAGTAGTCGGGATCGACGTGGACGGCGTCCGATCCGTGCGCTTCCTCGGAGGTCGGGAAGCGCAGGTCGACGATCTCGGCGCCGGTGGTGGTGAGGTGGCTCATGATGGTGGCGGTCCGGGCGGCCGCTCGCCGCGGGCGGCACTCGTATAGCAGGTCTCGACAAGGGCCATGGTGCGCCAGGCGTCGGTGAACTCGCTCTCGATCGCGTCGCGGCGGCCACGGGCCAGGTCCTGCAGCGCGATCATGCTGCCCGCGAAGGCATGCGGGAACCAGTTCCCAGCGAGCGGAATCTCGCGCCACGGCCCGCCGTCCGACGAGACCTCGAGGGCATCGCCGCGACCGACCGGATAGTCGAGGTTCACGCCGAGCCGCACGATCGCGGTGCCCCGCGTCCCCTCGATGCGAAGGTGCGACGCGTCGTGACGCGACGGGGCCTCGTGGTGGTGGTACGTCGTGATGACCGCCCGCTTCCCGTGCGGGAAGGCGAGGATCGAGGTCGACCGCGTCTCGGCCAGCCGCGGCTCGCGCGGGTCGCCCGCGGCGCCGCACCACACCCGCTCGGGCTCGCCGAACAGGGCTCGGGCGAGATCGAGGTAGTGGATCGAGTGGACGAGGATCTCCATCCGCGGCCGATCGAGCAGGAAGGGCCACGTCGACCACGGCATGCGGCAGACCACGCGGACCTCGAGGTCGATCGGCTCGCCGATCGAGCCGGAGCGAAGCAGTTCACGCAGCGAGACGATCGCCGGCGCGTGTCGCAGCTGGAAGTTCACCGCGCCGCGGATCCGCCTTCGCTTCCCGACCTCGAGCAGCGACGTGGCCTCGGCGAGGGTCGATCCGAACGGCTTTTGCGCGAGGACGAATGAACCCTCCGGCACCGCCCGCAGCGTCTCGGCGAGGGCGCCCGGAGGAAGCGCGACATCGATGATTCCTCCGGCGGTCCGCGCCGCCGCAAGCAGGTCGTCGCGATTTGGGAACGCCGTAGCGCCCGGTATCGCCGCCGCCAGCGCCTCGGCCCGCCCGCGATCGAGATCGAAGAGCCCCGCGACGGGAATGCCCGCCAGGCGGTACGCCGGGAGATGCGCGTCCCGCACGATCGCCCCGGCGCCGATCACGAACACCGGCCGGAACTCGCTCACCGGAGCGTCGCCTCGACCCGCCACGAGAACTCGCCGATCTCCTTGCCGCCGCGCTTCGCGATGACGACGATGGTCCGGGCGTTCCGGTCGTACGAGCCGTTGAGCGTGATCGACCCCGACTTCGACGAGAGCGACGTGCTCGCCACGTTCCTTCCGCCGAGCGGGTCGAGCGACAGCGTCGCGGTGGCCGAGCTGTCCGAGCGGAACACGAAGTCGAAGCCCTTGCGGAACGCATCATCCTTCGCCTCGACCGAGAGGCCCGCGGGCGGCGCCGAAGGGGCGGGACCGGCGGAGATCGAGAGGGAAACGGACAGGGCGAGCGCGAGGATGAGGCCGAATCGATGCATGGCGAGGACTCCTTCGCCGCACCATACCGGCGCGACCGGCTTCGCGGGTTCAGCTGGGTGCTACCCGGTTGATCTCGGCGACGATCGCCACGGCGTCCGACTCGCCCGACCAATGCAGCTCACCCGTGCCGACCAGCGTCGCGCCCGGCGGCAGCGGATACGACATGCCGTCGAACTCGATCGCAAGCCCGGCCGTGAACGCGTGGATCACGACCGTCGCGCCGCGTGCCAAGCCGCCCGCACCGCGCTCGACCCGAAGCCGCCCGCTCCACGCGCCGCGCCGCAGCAAGAGGTTGACGTCCCGCACGCCGCGACCCCTCGGTTCGCCGTCGACTTTCTCCTCGCCGGCGAAGGCGAGCGCCACGCCATGCTTCGGCACCTCGTCGACGGACCGTCCCCGATGCAGCCGAAGGCCTTCGCCCGCAAGACACGCGATCCACCGGTCAATCCCGGGAAACCGCGAGAACGGTCCGCGCTCCGGCACGTCGGCGATCGAGAGCCGCCAGGTCCACGCGGCCGGATCGGATTCCGGCGCGTCGGTCGCCAGCTCGAGCGTCGTGCCGCGGCCGTTCTTCCACGGCATGCGGCGGGCCTCGCCGGCCGCGACGATCCGCACGCTCACGTCTTGACCTTCTCGACCATCTCGCGGGCCCGCCGCTCGATCGCGTCGAAGCGGTTCGTCGCGATGTCCTCGGGGTCGAAGAGGCAGTTGACGAAGCCGAGCGCGAATGCGCCGGCCTTCAGGAACTCCTGGCAATTGTCGAGCGTCACGCCGCTCGTCGGCACGATCTTCAGCATCGGCAGCGGGGCGAGCACCTGGCTGAGCCATTGTGGCGACTGGGCGGGGAAAGAGCTTCAGCAGCTCGGCCCCGCCGCGATGGGCGTTCCACAGTTCGGTCGGCGTGAAGCAGCCGGGCATCATCGCCACGCCGAGCCGCTTCGCTTCCGCGACCACCTCGGGGTCGTACACCGGCGAGACGAGGTAGCGGGCGCCCGCGGCCACCGCGTCGCGGGCCTGCGCGGCGGTCAGAACCGTGCCGACGCCGATCACGAGATCCTTCCGTGCCGCGAACTCGCCGACGAGCCGCAGCGCCCCGGGGATCGTCAGCGTGAACTCGCAGATGCGAAAGCCGCCACGGACGGCCGCGTCCATCGCAAGGCGGGCGCTCTCCTCGCACCGGCACCGCAGGATCGCCGAGGCCCGTTCGCGTCCGAGGTGCGTCACGAATTCGTCGGGAGTCATGGCGTCGAGTCTACGGGCGGCCCGCCCGGCCCGCGGCGAGCAGGGCGAGAATCGCGGAACGGTCCGCGTCGAGATCGGGAGCGGCCCCGGGCGGCGGCAGGTCGGGAAAGTCGGCGTACTTGATCGGATTGCCGACGACGTGCGACACGCCGCCGTCGCGGGTCGGAATCGACTGGATCATGTTCCGGGCCAGCACCTGCGGGTGCGCCGCGACGTCGGCGACGCTCTGGATCGGGGCGCAGGGAATCCCGGCCGCGTCGAGGATCGACAGCCACTCGCGGACCCCCCGGTCGGCGAGCAGCGATTCCATCTCGGCGACGAGGGCCGCCAGATGCTCGTGCCGCGCGACGTTTTTCGCGAACCGCGGCTCGTCGGCGAGCGACTCCTTCCCGAGGGCCTTCACCAGCCCGCGGAACAGCCCGTCGTTCCCGGCCGCGATGCAGATCTCGCCGTCCTTCGCGCGGAAGATCTGGAACGGCGCGATGCTCGGGTGCGCCGAGCCGCGCTTCCCCGGCACGCGGCCGGTCGAGAGGTACGCGGTCATGTCGGCCTCGAGCAGCGCGACCTGGCAATCGAGGAGCGCCACGTCGACCGCGGTGCCCTCGCCGGTTCCGGTTCCCGCGCGGTCGCGTCGGTAGAGCGCCCCGAGGATCCCGACCGTGAGGTACAGCCCCGCGACCATGTCGCCGATCGAGACGCCGACCCGCACCGACGGCTGGCCCTCGTGCCCGGTGAGCCCGATGATGCCGCCCAAGGCCTGCGCGATGATGTCGTAGGCGGCCCGCTCGCGGTACGGCCCGGTCGCCCCGAAGCCCGAGACCTCGCCGTAGACGAGCCGCGGGAAGCGCGATCGCAGCGAGTCGGCCCCGTACCCGAGCCGGTCCATCGTGCCCGGCCGGAAGTTCTCGACGAGCACGTCGGCGATCGCGAGCAGGCCCTCGAAGGTCTCGCGATCGGCCGGCTTCTTGAGGTCGAGCGCGATGCTCTCCTTGCCGTGGTTCACCGACTCGAAATAAAGGCTGCGGCCCTCGCGGAACGGCCCGTACGCGCGGGCGTCGTCGCCGGTGCCCGGCATCTCGACCTTGATCACGCGGGCCCCGAGCCGCGCGAGCAGCAGCGAGCAGAACGGGCCGGCGAGGACCCGCGAGAGGTCGATGACGAGGATTCCGTCGAGCGGACCGCGGGGCGGGGGAGGGGAGGCCGGCGACGGCGTGGGCATCCGGTCACGCTAGCCGGGCTGCATCCGAGCGACAAGCGAAGCGGGCCCGGTCACCCATGTACAGGGGACCGGGCCCGCAGATTCACGAGGGTTTCCCGCGATCGCTTACGGCCACATCGGACCCTGGAAGACCCGCGTCGTGCCGCCCACCGGCGGCGTCGCCTTCGGGGCGCCGATGACGATCGAGTCGCCGGCGAAGCCGACCGAGCGCCCGGCGTTCGCGGCGGCGGTGCCCGTCTCGGGCAACGTGAGGCGGTCGTAGGTCAGCCACGCGGCCCCGTCGAGCACCAGCACCGCGACCGACCCGCGTCCGATCACGCCGCCGACCGTGTCGAGCGGTGATCCGACGGCGAGGGCAAGACCGTCGGCACGGAACGCGAGGCTCGCGCCGAACTGCTCACCCGCGATGCGATCGACGGCGGTGATGTTCGCGCCGGTCCAGGTCGTGCCGCCGAAGGTCCACACCGTCGCCGAGCCGCACTTGGTGCCGCCGCCGGTGATCGTCGCGAGCGGAGCACCGCCGGCGATGCGGTCGCCGTCGCCGCTGACCGCGACCGCAACGCCGAGCGCCGCCGACGCGTACGACACCGAGCCGACGAGCCGCGTGGTGCTCGCGACCGTGCCGACCGGAGCGAGGGCGAAGGCGTAGACCGCGCCGCAGTTGCTGCGGCTCGGCTCGTCGTCACCGGTCGCGCCGACCGCGAGGATCGGCGCCTCGGCCGGTCCGCCGAGGGCGACGCTCGTTCCGAACTTGTCGCTCGCGGTCACCGGCAGCGAGGTCACGGTCGCGACCTGCGTCCACGTGCCCGCCTCGCCGCGGCGGAAGATCGTCGCCTCGCCGGCGTCGACCTTCCCCGTGATGTCGGCCGCGGGCGTCCCGACCGCGATGAGGTCACCCCGCACCGCGACCGACGTGCCGAAGGCGTCGCGGTAGACCGGGGTCGCGCGAACGAGCTTCTGCTCGAACGTCCAGACCCCCGCGGCCGACCGGCGATAGACATAGACCGCACCGCTGTCGACCGCGGTGGTATCGGACAGCGGCGATCCGACCACGATCACGTCCCCGTCGACCGCGACCGCCTTGCCGAAGTTGTCCTTCGCCTTGGCGTCGGTTGCGGTGAGCTGGGCGACTCGCGTCCAGGTCGGTGCGACCTGCGAGAACATGTAGACCCAGACCATGCCCGCATCGGCCTTCGAAGGCAGGTTCCGCAGCGGAAGCCCGACGGCGGCGTGAGCGGCGTCGGCCGCGACCGCGAAGCCGAGGTCATCGCCGGTCGCGAGACCGGCCTGATCGAGCGTCGCGACCTGCGAAAGCGAGCCGACGGCCACGCAGTCCACCAGGCCGTCGCTGTCGCCGTCGGTGTCGGGGACGCCGCAACCGCAGAATCCGGGCGAGGACTTGTTCCCGTCGGAAGGGCAGCCGTCAATGCAGTCGGCCGTGCCGTCGCCGTCGGAGTCGGTGTCGGGGCTTCCGCAGCCGCACTGCCCCGGCTGCGATTTCGTCGCGTCGAGCGGACAGCCATCGTTCCCGTCGTCGACGCCGTCGTTGTCGTCGTCGGGATCGGTATCGTCGGGAATCCCGTCACCGTCGGCATCGGATAACTCGACGCTCAGGAAGAGCGTCCATCCGGTGAACGATGCGAGGTCGCCGCCTTCCACGTCGGCGATCCGAAGCGTCCACGTGCCCGTCGCGGACTTGCCGCCGAGCGCCGCCGCGATCGACAGCGCGTTTCCGCTGCCCGCGCCGGTCGCGCGATAGGCACCCGGCGGAATCGGCATCGTGGAAGCGGCCGTCGCCGCTTCGTTCCAGATCGCGCCCGCGTTCACGTCGCGGAAGGTGTAGAGCCCCGCGAAATCGGAATTGTCGCCCCAGCCGGTCGTCACGCGCCCGATGCGATTGAAGAGCGTGACCACGGTGCCGTCGGGCGCCGTCAGCGTCGCGACGAGGTCGCCGCACCAGCTGCTTACGAGCCCGTCGACGCGGACCGCGGCCGACACCACGCTGGCCGCAGCCGAGATGTTCACCGTCGAGGTTCGACCGGCGGCCGACGCGTCGGGAATCGAACCGCCGGTTCCCGTCGCGCTCACCGCACTCCCTTGGCAATCGGGCAGCCCGTCGCCGTCGAGGTCGGCCTCCGACACGCCGCAGCCGCACACGCCAGCCGCCGTCTTCGCCGGATCGCTCGGGCAGCCGTCGACGCAGTTCGGCGAACCGTCGCCGTCGGAATCGGTCTCGGGAACGCCGCAGCCGCAGGCGCCGGGCGCCGTCTTCGCCGCGTCGGTCGGGCAGCCGTCGACGCAGTTGGCGACACCGTCGCCGTCGGAGTCGGTCTCGGCCACGCCGCAGCCGCAGGTTCCCGGGAAGATCTTGTTCGCGTCGAGCGGGCAGCCGTCGCTCGCGTCGGGCGTGCCGTCGTTGTCGTCGTCGGTGTCGACATCGTCGAGCGTCCCGTCGCCGTCGGTGTCGGTCGGGCTGGTCTTGAGAAGAAGCTTCCAGCCCGAGAACGACGTGGGGTCAGGCGACGCCGGATCGACCACCTTCAGCTTCCACGCTCCGTTGATCGGCTTGCCGGACAGGGCCGCGACGAGCGAGACGGCGTTTCCGCTGCCGGCGCCGCTGGCGGCGTAGGCCCCCGGCGGGATCGGCGAGCCCGAACCGACCGCCGCGGCGGCCGTCCAGATGTTCGCGCCACCGTCGCGGAAGAGGTACGAGCCGCTGAGGTCGGAATCGTCGCCCCAGCCCGAGGTGACCAGGCCGATCCGCGTGACGAGCGGGACCGTCGTGCCGTCGGGCGCGGTCAGCGTCGCAACCATGTCGCCGCACCAGGTGGTGTAGAGGCCCTCGATGCGCACCCCCACCGTCTGCAGCGAGCCCGTCGCGGTCACGTTCGCCGTGGACGTGAAGCCGACCGGGCTGCCATCGGGCACCGAGCCGCCCGGGCCGCTCGCCACGATCAGGCTCGGATCGCAGTCGGGCGTGCCGTTCCCGTCAAGATCCTCGTCGCTCGTGCCGCAGCCGCAGGTGCCCGGCGCGATCTTCGCCGGATCACTCGGGCAGCCGTCGCAGGCGTTCCCCTTGCCGTCGCCGTCGGAATCGACCTGGTCGGGATTCGGCGTCGCGATGCAGTTGTCGAGATGGTTCAGCACGCCGTCGCCGTCGGTGTCGGCGTTCACCGTGCAGCGGAAGTTCGCGATGCTGAGCGACGTCTCCTGGTGCGTGCGGACGTTGTCGCGACCCTCCGAGCCGTTGCCGGGCAGGCCGGTCGCGACTCCGTCGTAGATCACGTTGGGCGACGAGAAGCGGTTGATGCGGACGCCCGGCGAGTACGCCATGACCGTCCGCCACTGCGTGCCGCTCTGGCCGGTGAAGCGGTGGCCGAGCGAGTACGGGTAGATGCCGCCGGTCGTGCAGCCGCCGCCGTCGCCCGGGGCGTGGCAGCAGCCGAAGTTGTGGCCCCACTCGTGGGCGTTCACCAGGGCGTCGCAATCCCACGTGACGAGGCTGAAGCCCGACGCCGGGTTGAACGGGTCGAGCCACGCCACGCCGCAATAGGTGGGATTCATGATGAGCATGCTCACGAGGTCGGCGCCGTAGGTGTCGCGCAGGGCGTGCACGTCGTCGAGCACGCCGTCGCCCTGGTTGGTGAGCTGCGAGAGGATGTTGCCGTAGGACTGGCCCGCCTCGCTGTAGTTCGCCTCGCCCGAGTAGACCAGCCGCACCCGCGTCGCGATGCCCGAGCCCTCGTAGGCTGCGTTCGTCGCCGAGACCGCGGCCTCGGCCCGCGCCTGGATCGCCGCGAGGCCGCCCGCGTCGACGCGGGCCTCGGGGGTCCAGAGCACCATGACGTCGACGATCGCCGCGGTGTCGCAGTTGCCGGCGACGCCGCCCTCCGGCGCCGGCGGCGCCGCGTTCTCGGGCACCGCGCACCCCGCCGGGTCGAGCGGCCGCTGCTCGACGACGTACGCGCCGCCGCCGACCGGCCGCATCTCGATGCGCTGGTGGGTCGGCGACCTCAGCACGTAGAAGTCGCCCTGCGAGGTCGGGTAGACGTCCATCGACCCGCCCGATCCGTCGGTGACGAGCCATGCCCCGTCCTTCCGCACCAGCGGCACCGCGACATCGTCGAACGGCGTGAACACCCGGAACGAGCCGGCGCCGTGGAACACGTCGGTCGGCGAGACGTGGACCGACCGCAGGGTCCGCTCGGCGGCCTGCGCGACCGGCTTGCCGGCGGGCGGGGCGGCGACGAGGGTCGAAGCGAGAACGAGCGAGACCAGGCCGGATGTGACGAGCGACGGGTTCATGAGACCACCTGCAAGGGGGCGAGGCGCGAGCCCGAGGCCGGCGCAAGTCGGCACGTTCCCCGCCGCTGGGAGGCGTCGCAACGAATTAGCCGCGGAGGGCGGTTCGAATGGGGAACATCCCCCGTCGACCGCGAGCGACGCCCAAGTCCGACAGGCGGCCGGGCTTCCGATACCTTGCCCATCCCATGACGTCCCCCCGATCCACCCTGGTCTGCACCATCCTGGTCGTTTCCTGCCTGTTTCCGGTCGGTTGCGGCGGCGGCAAGTCCGTCGCCCGCACCGGCTTCGTCCCGATGAGCGTGCCGCTGACCCCCAGTGCCGACGACGACGAGACCGCCGAGTTCCGGCTTTCGACCCTCTCGACCGCCGACTTCGGTTCGGTCCGCATCGAGCCGGTGACGCGGGCGCCCGGCGCCATCATCGAGCTCGAGGATGAGGACTGGACCAAGCTGAAGGACGTCATGCGCGGGCAGCTCGAGACGGCGCTCGCGCCGGCGGCGGGCACCGGCACCAAGACCCTGGTCGTCCACGCGGCCTTCACCTACGTGAAGCCGAACACGCCGGGGCTGAACGTCGCGCCGCAGACCCAGATGATGAAGCTCGGCTACGGCGAGGCCGCGTGCGAGATCTACGCGACCATCGAGGGTGACCCGAAGGTCGTCGCGGCCTTCTCGTCCGAGACCGACACCAAGCGGTTCTCGACCGAGAAGCTGTCGCGGCTCGGTACCGCCGAGCGGGCCTGCGAGGAGTGGGCGAAGGCCTTCCGCAACCTGCTGCCCTGAGAGCGGAGGGCCCGGTGCGCGAGGCGAACTTCGACGGGATCGTCGGGCCCACCCACAACTACGCGGGGCTCTCGTACGGCAACGTCGCGAGCCAGCGGAACGAGGGTGCGGTCTCGCATCCGCGGGCGGCGGCCCTGCAGGGCCTCGCGAAGATGGCGTTCGTCGCGTCGCTCGGCATCGAGCAGGGCTACCTGCCGCCGCACGAGCGGCCGCACCTGCCGACGCTGCGGCGGCTCGGCTTCCGCGGAAGCGACGCGGCGTTGCTGGCCGAGGTCGCGAGGTCCGACCCGACGCTGCTCGCCCGGGTGTCGAGCGCGAGCCCGATGTGGACGGCGAACGCCGCGACCGTCGCGCCGTCGCGCGACGCCGCCGACGGCCGCGTGCATTTCACGCCGGCCAACCTGCGGGCGATGTTCCATCGTTCGATCGAGCCCGCGGTGACCGCGCGGGTGCTGGCCGCGACGTTCCCCGACGCGAACCGCTTCACGCACCACGAGCCGCTGCCGGCCGCCGAGCTCTTCGGCGACGAGGGGGCCGCGAACCACACGCGGTTCGACGGGCCCGACGGGAAGGGCGTGCATCTCTTCGTGCATGGGCGATCGGAGCGCGAGCCCGACGCGCCGCGCCGTTACCCCGCCCGGCAGACGCTGAACGCGAGCGAGGCGGTCGCGAGGCTTCACGGGCTCGACCCGAGCCGCACGGTGTTCGCGCGGCAACGGGCCGACTCGATCGATGCGGGCGTCTTCCACAACGACGTGATCGCGGTCGGCGCCGGCCGCACGCTGCTCGCCCACGAGCACGCCTTCGCCGAGCGGGAGAAGACGCTTGCCGCACTTCGCGAGCGGATCCCCGGGCTGGCGGTCGTCGAGGTCCGGATGGCCGAGGTGCCGGTCGAGACCGCGGTGCGCACCTACCTCTTCAACTCGCAGCTGCTCGAGCGGCCCGACGGCCGCCTGGCCCTCGTGCTGCCGGTCGAGTCACGCGAGGACCCCGCCGTCGCGAGCGTCGTCGACCGCATCGTGTCGGATCCGGCCAACCCGATCGCCGAGGCGCATTTCCTCGACGTCCGCGAGAGCATGCGGAACGGCGGCGGGCCGGCGTGCCTGCGGCTGCGGGTTCCGCTCGAGGACGCCGAGCTCGCCGCGGTGAACCCCGGGTCGCGCTTCTCGCCCGGGCAGCACGCCACGCTCGAGGACTGGGTCCGCCGCCGCTATCGCGAGGACCTGCGGGCCGCCGACCTCGCCGACCCGTCGCTGCTGGTCGAAAGCCGCGACGCCCTCGACGAGCTCACGCGGATCCTCGGCATCGGCAGCGTGTACGACTTCCAGCGGTGACGCGGCACGGGTTCGCCGACGGGCGTCGGTATAGTGAATCGATGCATCCGGCCCGCCTTGTCGTCGCGATTCCGCTCGCCTGCACGATGGTCCTGCCGCTTGCCGCCTGCGGCGAGGGCGAGCCCGACCTGGCCGCCGTCGAGAAGGCGCTCCCGCCGCTGCCGCCGGTCCAGCCCGATCCGGCCGCGGTGACCGCCTCGAAGGATCCCCGCTGGGACCCGATCCGCACGCTCATCCGCCGCGAGGTCGCGGCCCGCAAGGCCCTCGACGAGAAACGACGGTCGTTCGGCACCGACGGCTTCACCGAGGAGCAGCAGGCCGAGTTGCGGAAACTCAAGGACGCCCTGCTTGCCGCGAGCGAGGCGGTGCAGGCGTGGTCGATGGCGAACGAACTCGACGACGAGGGCCAGCGGGCGGTGCGGGCGATCGTCGAGGAGGAGAACGGGCTCACCGCGCCGCCGGCGCCGTGAACCGGCCGCTCAGTACGCGCCGGGCAGCGTGTGCTGCCGCATGATCCGCCACGCGACGTAGGGCGCGGGCTCGAAGCTGTTGTGCCCGTGCGTCTGGAACCACTCCCGCAGCCGCGGCGAGAGGATCTTCAGCGACTGGGCCGACCCGTCGACCATGCTGATGTTGATCGAGTTGCCGCCCCACAGCGGCGGGAGGTCGATCCACTTGCCGATCCACGTGCTGGTGTTCAGCGCGGGATGGCACCAGCCGTGCTCGTTGAAGTTCGCATCGGGGTCGTCCTCGCCGATGAACGCCATGGTGTTCGAGGGCTGCGGGATCTTCCCGACGGTGGTGGTGTTCTTGCCGAACTCGATCCACCAGTCGTCGCACAGCTTCGGCGGGTTCATGGTGAGGTTCAGCCCGCCGCTTCCGACGTACCCGCTCATCGAGTACGAGCGGGCCATTCTCGTGGTGTCGAAGGGCGACTTGTAGATTGCGGACTCGGCGTTCACGTACGGCCAGAGCGAGCCCCCGGCCAGGCTCTTCTCGGTGTCCCAGCCGCTCACCACGCCGCCCGCGGCGTTCGTGTTCACCCACGCGTTGCTGACGGGGGCCATGCCCGTCGCGACCGTCTCGTTCTTGGTCCGCGGGCTCGGCAGGCGGCCGGCCTGGTCCGACGCGTACGAACTCATGGCCTGGGCCAGCGTGCGCATCTGCGTCAGGTCCTTCGTGCTCCAGGCGCTCTGGCGGAGCGGCCCGGCCGCCGAGACGACGAGCGACACGAGCAGCGTGATGATCGCGATGACCACCAGCAGCTCGGTGACGGTGAAACCGGGGGCGGGACGGGCGTCGGATCGCGCGGGCATCGGGGGTCTCCTCGGACGGAACTTCGGCCAGTCTACGGCGGCGGCCGCAGCGGCCCAAGGGTTTCGGCGGAATCGGTCCGGGTTGCCGAGCGGGCCATGGTCCCGGAAACTGCCCGGCATGGACCCCGCCCCGGAGCACGGACGCCCGGACCAGCCCGCCGCCCGCCGTCGCATCGACTGGGGCATCGGGCCGGTCCCGCCGGCGGTCGCCCTGGCGGTGCTGGTCGCCGCCCTCGGCTACTTCGTCGACATCTTCGACCTGCTGCTCTTCGCGATGCTGCGGAAGGCCTCGCTGCAGGAGGTGCTCGCGCCGCAACTCGCGACGCTGCACCCCGACCTGCAGGACCAGCTGCTCAAGGACTGGGGCATCTGGCTCGACAACATCCTCCAGACGAGCGGGCTGCTCGTCGGCGGCCTGGTCTGGGGCATCCTCGGCGACCGCCGCGGCCGGCTCTCGGTCCTCTTCGGCAGCATCCTGACCTACTCGGTCGCGAACATCCTGAACGCCTTCATCGCCGACATCCCCGACGGATCGCCGCTCGGCTTCCTGCATGCGATCGGCCTCGGCACCGCGACGCGGCAGTACGAGGTGCTGCGGTTCGTCGCGGGCTTCGGCCTTGCGGGCGAGCTCGGCGCGGGCATCACGCTGGTGAGCGAGCTGGTTTCGCGCGAGAAGCGCGGCTTCGCGACCACCATCGTGGCGACGGTGGGAATCCTCGGCGCCGTCGCGGCGTACTTCGTCACGACCTTCGTCGGCTGGCGGACCGCGTTCTTCATCGGCGGCCTGCTCGGCCTGGCGCTCCTAGCCCTGCGGGTCGGCGTCGTCGAGAGCGGGATGTTCGTGAACCTGAAGGAAGAGCGGGCGAGCGGTCGCGGGGCGTTCTGGCGGCTGTTCTGGCCCCCGGAGCGGCTGAAGCGGTACCTCTCGGTGATCCTCGTCGCGGTTCCCATCTGGTTCGTGGTCGGGACGCTCGTGAAGTACTCCGACGTGATCGGCACCTCGCTCGGGCTTGCCTCCGACCAGAAGCCGCATCCGGCGAAGGCGATCATGTGGTGCTATCTCGGCCTCGCCGCGGGAGACCTCGCGAGCGGCCTGCTGAGCCAGCTGATGCGGTCTCGTCGGGGGGCGATCGTGGTGTTCCTCGTGATCACCGCGATCGGGGCCGCGGCCTATTTCACGATCGGGGCCCTGGGCATCCAGTGGTTCTACGCGAGCGTCGCCCTGCTCGGTTTCGGGGCTGGCTACTGGGCGGTCTTCGCGACCACCGCCGCCGAGAGTTTCGGCACCGACCTCCGGGCGACCGCGGCCACGACCGCCCCGAACATCGTCCGCTGGTCGGCGGCATGGACGGCCCTGCTCTGGACCTCCCTCGAGGGGCTCTTCGGCAGCGAGGGGTCAGGCCCGTGGCAGGCCGCCGCGGTCGCCGCGGTGATCGTCCTCGGCATCGGCTTCGTCGGCGTCCTCGGGATGCGGGAGACCTACGGCATCTCGCTCGACTACCTCGAGGGGAAGCCGGCTCGCGATTGACCCCGCCCGCGGCCGCCACGGGTATGCTTCGCGCACCATGAAGCCGATCCGGGCCATCCTCTCGATGTGCTGTGTCTCCGCCGCGACCTTCCTCGCCGCCTGCTCGGGGCCGAAGGCCGGCGCCTACCTCTTCACCGTCTCCGAGAAGGAATCGGGCGACCTCATCGAGGGCGCCACCGTGTCGATCGGGCCCGGCGACGTGATGGGGCGGCCGAAGGTCGAGCCGGTCACGGGCACGACCGACGACCGCGGCCAGGTGATGCTGCCCCTCAAGGCATGGTCTCGGGCCGAGATGACCGTCTCGTTCGACGGCGATGATGAGCGGTTCTTCGTGGCCCCCGAGCGGATCCCCGCGATGGGCGACGACGAGCAGAAGATCCGCGACGCCCGGACGATCCGGTTCATCCGCGGCACCGAGCCCAATGACCCCGGTCACTTCGACGTGAAGATCGTGCGGGTCCGCGACGGGCTCGAGCCGCCGAAGCGGTGAGCCGCGGGAATCACGACCGAAAAACGACGACCGCCCGGTTCGAGCCGGGCGGTCGTTCGTTCGGTCCCGCCGGACCGTGAGGCCGGCGTCGTCCGGGAGTCAGGCGGACGCGTGAGGGGAGGAGAGAGAAAACCCTTGCCGACGCTACCGACGGGACGCAAAGCCCTTGCCTCGCGGATCCCCGCCCGGAAGGTGCGGGGCCGCGACCGAGATCCGTTCCCCCCGGTCCGGACGCCGGGATCGGCAACCGACGTCGGACACGAGGGAAACGGGCCCCTGGAAAGGCTGCGATCGATACGCCGTCGCCCGTGGCGCGGTTCTTGCCGATTGATGCGATGGGGGAAGTTCCCACCGCGAACGCGGCGTAGACTCCCGCCCCGCCAATTTCTTGACACCGGAGCGATCGCCATGAACGACCTTCCCCGCCGCGATTTCCTCGTTTCCGCCGTGGTCGCCGCCGCGGCCGCACCGGCCATCGCCGCCGCGGTCGCCCAAGCCGCCGCCGACGGTCCGTACACGTTGCCGCCGCTGCCCTACCCCGAGAACGCGATCGAGCCGGCGATCGACGCCCGCACGATGTCGATCCACCACGACAAGCACCATGCGGCGTACGTGAAGAACCTGAACGCGGCGATGAAGGACCTGAAGGCCCCGACGCACGTCGAGACGCTCATCGCCGACCTCGACGCGATTCCCGAGGCGAAGCGGACGGCGGTGCGGAACAACGGCGGCGGGCACGCCAACCACCTGCTGTTCTGGTCGATCCTGACGACCCCCGGCGCCGGCGGCGAACCCGCGGGCGACCTCCTGGCCGCGATCGATGCCGATCTCGGCGGCGTCGAGAAGATGAGGAAGGACCTGGCCGCCGCGTGCCTCGCCCGCTTCGGGTCGGGCTGGGCGTGGATCGTCGTGAAGCCGGACGGCAAGCTCGCGATCACGAGCACGCCGAACCAGGACTCGCCGCTCATGGGCGCGAAGTGGGTCGACGTGCCGGGCACGCCGATCCTCGGCATCGACGTGTGGGAGCACGCGTACTACCTGAAGTACCAGAACCTGCGGGCGGACTACGTCGCCGCGGTGATGGGGGCGGTGAACTGGGGCGAGGTCGCGCGGCGGTACGCGGCGGTGAAGCCCGCGTGACGTGCCGTTTCGCGCCGTGATGCCGCGCGGAGCGCCTACTGGCCCGCGCCGAGATCGTCCTCGCGGGAATCGATCTCCGTCCCTTCGGACGTCTCCGCGACGCGACCGTGCGACACCCGCGGATCGGCCATGACCGAACCGGCGAGAGCCCGTCGTCCCTCGGCGAGGCGGACGATCCAGACGTCGCGGGTCGGTCGGGGACCGTGGCGGTACGAGATGCGGCCCGTCGCGCCGCTGAAGTTCACGATCGACGCGATGGTGCGGGCGAGCTCGGCCCCGGTCGGCGGGGCGTCGGGATCGTCGCGCCTCGACTTCACGACGGCGAACATCGCGAGGCACGCCGCGTCGTACGCCAGCGCGGCCGCCACGGTCGGCTCGCGACCGTAGGTCAACCGGTAGTACGACGCGAACCGACTCGCCTCGATCGTGGCGTCGTCACCGAGCCAGGCGTGGGCGGTCAGGTGCAGCCGTCCGCCCGCACTTTCCACCGTCGCGTCGACGGACGGGTGATCGAGTGCGTCGCTGGCCATCAGCGGGGTGTCGGGAAACGCGGCCCGGATCCGCGGCAGCAGGGTCCCGACGAGGTCGGGCCCGACCGCGAGGTAGATCGCGTCGATCCGTTCGTCGCCGCGGGCCGCGTCCGCAAGGACTCCCGCGAGCCGCCCGTCGTTCGCCTCCACGCTCGCCGAGACCTCGCCGCCCAGCGTGCGGAACGCCGTCCGCATCAGGCCTTCGAGGCGACGCATGCGGGCATCCCGGCGGTCGACGACCACGAGCGCCCGGCGGCCCCACGAGTCGAACATGAAATCCGCGGCCGCGACGGCGAGCGCATCGTCGCTCGCGCAGACCATGAACGCGTTGGGGGCGAAGGTCTCGGTCAGGGTCGGATCGCTCGCGCCGACGATGAGCAAGGGCGGCGGTTCGCCCGCCTCGAAACCGTCGGGGGCCACCCGTTCGCGGTCGCCGCGCTCGGGCTGGGCAAGGCCGAGGACGATCCCGTCGCGGGTCACGTCCCGCGAGGCCGGCACCAGGTCGAGGCGTGTGGAACTCCAGCGCCGCTCCTGGGCCCGGAGCTCCTCGGGCCACGCCGCCTCGGGGTAGTCAAGCAGGCTGTCCGCCCGGCACCAATCGGCGCGACGCTCCCCGACCCACTCCGGTTGCGGCATCTCGCGGACCAGTTCGGCCCCGAGCCACGCCGACTCGGCGACGGGATCAGGCGGTCCCTCCCGTTCGAACCGGCAGGTGATGCGTTGTTCGCGGCTGCATCCGCAGGCCACGACCGCGACGAGCGTCGCGACCACCGCCCGCTTGCTCATCCGGTCCATGCCGCGAGCAGGATGGCGAGGTCGATGCCGTTCACCGTGCCGTCCCCGTCGATGTCGGGCGAATCGCTTCCCCAGCCGGCAAGCACCATCGCGATGTCGATGCCGTTGACCGAGCCGTCGCCGTTCAGGTCCGGGGACGGGTTCTTCCCGGGCACGCCCACGCCGTGCAGGGTGATCGTGCCCGTCCAGGTTCCCTCGGACCACGGCGAGCCGTAGCCATTGCCCACGAAGACCGCCAGCGGCGAATCGGTCATGGGAATCGGCTTCCGGAGGTCCACGCGACCGGTCACGATCGTGCCGTCGAGGCCCGACGCGCCCGAGCCCCACTGCGGATGCCCGTCATCGGTGATCGGCGGATTCCACGCGTTGATCATCGGCGATCCGCCGCCGATCTGCAGCACGCCGTCGGTCGAGAGCGGCGGCGCGTCGAGGTAGACGCACAGGTCCTTCGCCTGGGTCCGCTGCTTCGCGTTCGCGAGGGTGGCATCGACGCTGATGGCGACGAGGTTCCCGACGAGTTCGCCCGGGGCGATCATCTGGACGAAGTCGAGCCGTTCGGCGCGGAATGCGGAGAGTTCGATGGTCACGTCGGCACGGGCGGCGGTCGCGAGGGCGAGGCTGGCGACGATGGAGGTCGTGGTCTTCATGAGAAAGCTTCAGGAGTGTCTTCGCGTTCAGCGCATCGCGACGAGGGCGGGAACCTGCCGGAAACCGGGAATCGGGCGGGCGCCGTTGCCGCCGTCGAAATCGAGCGCCGGGAAGGCGGGTCGTCGCGAGGGCGGGAAGAGCGCCACGATCACTCGCGCGATGTTGACCGGGTTGCCCATCGCGGGGCACGAGCTCCACTTGTCGATCGGGTGGTTGCCGAAGCGGGCCATGCCGGTGTGGAAGGCAAGGCTCGCGTCGGCCTCCTCGTCCGGATCGGCGAAGCCGAACGCCCAGCGGATGCTGCGGACCGTCTCGGCCGGACCGGTCAGGTAGCTCCAGCCCGGTCGGCCGTAGAGGCCGCGGGCCTTCATCGAGGCCCGGAGTTCGGTCGGCGAATCCTCGGCAAGCGAGAAGGTGTAGAAGCGGACCGGATTCGCCATGATCGGCGCGATCAGTTCCGAGGCGCCGCCCATGCTGTCGGCGATCCGGGTGCAGACGCCCTTGCACGAGGCGTATCCGAAGGTTGCGGCGAAGACCTGTCCGCGGACGAGGTCGTCGTGGAATAGCACCTCGCGGCCGTCCTGGTCGCGAAGGAGGTAGTTCGGAAAGGTGCGGGTGCCGTCGGGGCAGAAGACCGTCTCGCCGCCCGCGGTCGGGGCGGGATCGGCAGCCGGGCGACGAGCGGTCGCGCAACCGCCGAGGAGGGCGGCGCCGCCGGCAAACAGCAGCGGCAGCAGTGCGCCGCGCCGATCGAGGCGGGCGGCGGCGTCGAGATGGGGACGGCCGTGAATCGGGTCGTTCATGGTGGAGTTCAATCTGGATTTCCGTCTGGACTGCCGTCTGGACTTGGGGGGGGCATCGCCGTCGGACGCTCAGGGCACGACGTCGAAGCGGACCATCATGGCGTGGTCCTCGTGCACGGTGTTGTGGCAGTGCATCGGATAGCGGCCCAGCCAATCGCGGAAGCGGACGTAGATCTCCATCTCGTCGCCCGGCTTGAGCGTGAACACGTCCTTGCGGGCGAACAGCGGTCCACTGGTGACCGGCACCCGGTTGTAGGTGAGGACTCGCTGCTCCTCGACGTGCATGTGCACCGGATGCGCCCATCCGCCCGAGGTGCTGATACGCCAGATCTCGGCGGTTCCCCGTCGGAAGACGGCATCGACGCGGTCGTGGTCGAACAGGCGGCCGTTGACCGTCCACATGCCGTTCGAGCGGTCGAAACGCCATTCCCGGGTCCGCACCACGGGCGTGTCCATATCGGGAAGCGGGCGGAGGATCTCGGGCACGCGGCTGGGGTCAGGAACCCCGGTCGCGGGCTTCACGATGAACTTCAGCAACTGGATCGCCTCTTCCCACGGCAGGAGCTCGTCCTCGGGCTTCCGCGGATCGGTCTGGTCGAGGCGGTTGACGAGGTACAGCTCGCGGGTCGACGCGGGCAGCTGGCTGAAGTCGACCACGATGTCGGCCCGTTCCGCCACGCCGAGATAGACCGAGTCGGTGTCGCGAGGCCGCGGCAGCAGGTTGCCGTCGTTGGCGATGTGCTTGAAGGTCATCCCGTTCGACAGGAAGAGCTGCTGGAACCTTGAAGGACCGCCGGCGAGCAGGCGGAAGCGGTACTTGCGGCGCTCGACCTCGAAGAACGGCTGCACGGCGCCGTTCACGAGGTGCTTGTCGCCGAGCACGCCGTCCATGTTCATCACGTCCATCGTGAGGTAGCCGTTCCGGTCGTACCGCCGGTCGGTGATCACGAGCGGGATGTCGTAGCACCGTTCGATGCGGTCGCCGTCGGGGACGCCGCTCGGCAGCCGCAACGCATCGGGGTTCGGGTCGTTCTCGTCACCGCTGTCGAGGAAGTCGAAGAGCAGGAAGAACCCGGCCAGCCCGCGGTAGGTGTTCTGCGCGGTGTAGTCCATCCGATGGTCGTGGTACCAGAGGGTTCCCTTCCCCTCGCGGTAGTCGCCGGCGGCGTAGATGTTGGGCCAGTGGTGATCCTTGAAGGTCCCGGGCCCGAACCAGTCGCCGGGCCAGCCGTCCGACTCGGATGCGTGGTGGCCGTTGTGGACGTGCGTGATGATCTCGCTGCTTCCGAAGCCCTGGATCACGTCGGGCAGCACGTTGTTGATGCGGCAGAGGACCGGTTCGCCGTAGCGGCACATGAACGTGACGCCCGGTACCGAACCCTGGTAGGTGGTCACGACGCTCGAGGCGAGCTGGGGGTGCGGCCGGGTCAGCCCCTCGCACACGTTCATGTTGTAGAACTTGACCGGCGCGAACTCGTCGTAGCGCTGGTGCGCCGCCGGGATCGGCAGGGGGTCGAGCGCCGCCCACGGGGGCAGGGGAACCGCGTGCTTTGCGAACGGCAGCCGTTGCAGCCACGGGGTGGTGTCGGGACTCGCCGGCGGGTCGGTGTTCCCGTTGTCGCCGGCGTGGGCGTGGATTGCGAAGGCCCCGGTGGTCAGGGCGGTCCCGCCGAAGAAGCGGCGGCGGGAGATGCTGGGCGACAACGACATCGACATCTTTCTCATGAGCGGGGCGACTGACTTCTCGGACCTGCTCGGCCATCAACGCCGCGGCCGGAGACCGGTCGAGGGCGGGGGCGGTGCATGCCGCGGATGAAGGGACGATCTCAGCCGAAAAGGGACGAGACAGGGGTTTAACCGAGAGGTCTTTCGCCTGATACGACGAAGTGTAAGTTTCGACATAAAAGACCGGAAAGGCGTCGAAGGCGAAGTGGTTACGGGACGCTGCGGCGGGCCGCTCGCACGCTTTGATCCGCGTTTGGGCTTGTTTGACCGCCGTGAAGGCCGGTGTTCTTGCGACCGCGCCGCAAAGCCGGGCGGGCGTTCACTCGCCGCGGCAACTCGGCGTGGCACCCGCACTCGGCGAGGGGCCCCCGAGACCCCCATGCTGGTGACGGTCCCGTAACCCGATCCTACTCGTCCGCACTTCCGCCGCGATCGTGCGGAGGGCGTCCGCCCGGCGGGTATGGCAGCTCGCAACGAACGCCGGTGGCGGTCTCGAGATCGGCGGCGAGTCGCTCGCGGGCGGCATCCGTGCCGTGGTTCAGGATGATCCGGCGCGGCGGTTCCCGCATCGAACGCACCCACGCGACCAGGTCCTCTCGCTCGCCGTGGCCCGAAAGGCCCTGCACCTCGGACACCTGGCAACGCACGTCGTAGATGCCGCCGTTGATCTCGATCCGCGGGGCGCCGTGCCGCAGGCCGTCGCCGAGGCCGCCCTTCGGGTGGTAGCCGGCGAGCAGGATCCGCACGTTGTCGCGCTCGATGCCGCGGACGAGGTGGTGCAGGATCGGCCCCGCGTCCATGAAGCCGGCGCCGCAGAGAATCACGCCCGCCTTGAGGTCGGCGATCTTGAGCGACTGCTCGCGCGACGTGAGGTAATGCAGCTGCGGGAAGTGCATCGGGTTCTCGCCGCGGTCGTACGCGGCGCGGACCTCGGGCGCGAGCCCGTCGCGGAAGTGCTGGAACTGCTCGGTCGCCCGCACCGCCATGGTGCTGTCGAGGTAGACGTTCATCCCGTGCAGGGCGTTGCGGCGGGCGAGACGGGCCAGGCGGTAGACCAGCTGCTGGGCGCGTCCGATCGCGAAGGTCGGCACGAGAACGCGTTCCTTGCGGCCCGCGGCGAGGGCGAGTGCCGCCTCGAGCTGCTCTTCCGCGTCGGGCCCGGTCACGTGCTCGCGCGAGCCGTTGGTGCTCTCGAGCACCACGATGTCGGCCCGCTCGGGCGGCCGTGGCGGCGCGAGCAGCACGTTGTGCTGCGGTCCGATGTCGCCCGAGAAGACCACCACCGTGTCGCGACCGTCGCCGTTCCCGCAGGCGAGCTCGACGCTCGCGGCGCCGAGGACGTGCCCCGCGGGATGGAACCGCAGCCGCACGCCCGGCGCGATCTCGAGCCGCTCGCCGAAGTTCGCCGAGCGGATCAGGTGCCCGGTCTCGCTCACGTCGCGGTTGACGAAGAGCACCGGCGGTTCGGGATCGTCCTCTTCCGGCAGGTGGTCGGGGTCGCCGGGGAAGATCGCGCGGGCGATCGGGGCGGTACCGTCGCGCCACTCGACCTTCCGCGTCTGCTGCAGGCTCGCCGAGCCGCGGAGGATCTTGATGATGAGCCGCTCGGACGGCGGCGTCATCCAGATCGTCCCGCGGAAGCCGAGCTTCGGCAGCATCCCGAGCCGGCCGCAGTGGTCGACGTGCACGTGGGTGAGCACCACCGCGTCGACCGAGCCCCAGTCGATCGCGGGCGCGTCGCGGTTCCGCAGCTCGTCGTGGATGCTGCCCTGGATGAGCCCGAAGTCGACGACCACGCGGGCGGCGCCGGTGTCGAGCAGCGTGCAGGAACCGGTGACCTCGCCGGCGGCGCCGAGCAGGGTGATGGCGGGATCTCGTTGGCTCACGCGGTGCTCGGGGCCTTCTCGAGGTCGAAGACCTCGTCCATGGGGGTCCACCAGTCGTCCGGACCCGCCTCGGCGAGCTTCCGCTGGAAGGTGCGCATCCAATCGTCCCACTCGCGGGTCTTCGGGTTCGCCGCGTACGTCTGGAAGTCGCGGCGCGGGTCGAAGCCGTCGCGGGCCTCGTAATACATGAAGAGCCGCGTGCCGACGAGGTAGATCCGCATCCGCGTGATGCCGATGCCGCGCAGGGCCGCGATCACCTCGGGCCAGACGGCGCGGTGGTGGCGGCGGTACTCCTCGATGAGCTTCGGGTCGTCGCGGAGATCGAGGGCTTGGGCGAAACTCGGCACGCGTGCGGTCCTGGCGACTCGCGTTCGCGAGCGGGATACGGAGTGTAGCGGCGGGACCGGACCGATCCGTACACTGCGATCGTGTCCCGAACCGGCGATCTCCTGGTCCTGACCGCCTCGAACGAGGCGCAGGCGGCGGCCTATCGGGTGCGGCTGGCCGAGCGTGAGCGGCTCGGCGACCTGCCGCATGGTTTCGGCTGGCTCGTCGTGCCTGATGCGGGCGGTCGGCGGATCGGCAGCGGCGGGGCGACGCTGCTCGCGCTCGCCGCGGCCGGCAGCCTGCGCGGACGACGGATCTGGATCGTGCATTCGGGCGGCGACAGCAAGCGGCTTCCGGCGTTCGCGGCGCGGGGCAAGGTGTTCGCGCCGCTGCCGTTCCGACGCCGGTCGGGCCGGCCCGGCAGCGTGCTCGACCTGGTGCTCGCCGACCTCGCCGGCCTCAAGGCTCCGGAAGGCGGGCACGTGCTTGTCGCGAGCGGCGACACGGTCGTCGGGGTGAGCCGAGAGGCGATCGACCTTTCGGCGGCCGATGGGGGAGTGGTCGGCATCGCCCAGCGCGGCACGCCCGAGCGAGGTTCGCGGCATGGGGTGTACGTGCGCGGCGCGTCGGGTGCGGTCCGCAGCTTCCTGCAGAAGCCCGACCGGGCGAGACTGCAGGCCGCACGAGCCCTGCTCGAGGACGGTTCGGTGCTCATCGACACCGGCATCGTGAGCCTCGCGCCCGAGGCGGCCGCGAGGCTGCTCGCGGCCGGTCGCGGGCTGCTGGGCGGGATCCGTCGCGGCCTCGTCGAGAACGTCGACCTCTACCACCACGTGCTGCTCGCGCTCGCGGGTTGCCCCGACGAGCGCGAGTACCTCGCACGATTGCCCGTCGCCTTGCCCGCGGTGCGGCGTTCGCTGGCGTCGCTCTGGCGCGGCGTGCGGGGCGTTCCCTTTCGCGTGCGGATCTCGGACGGCGAGGGGTTCCTGCACGTCGGGACGACCCGCGAGTACCTGCACACCGTGACCCGCGACGCGGCGGCCGAGCGCCGCTTCGGGTTCGGCGCCGACGGCATCGCGGCGACGCGGCGCGGCGAGGCGTTCTCGATCGGATGCGCCGACCTGCCGGCCGGCTTCGCCCGCGACGGCGCGGGGTCGGTCGTCGAGGGCAGCCTCGGCGTCGGGCGCTTGCGGCTCGGCCGCGATTCGCTCGTGAGCGGCTTCGGTCCCGCGACGCGCGGCGCGATCGACGTCCGCGGCGAGGACGGCGACGGCTGGGGTGCGTGCGTCCTGCCGATCGGGCGCACGCAGTTCGCGACCGTCCTGTTCCACGTCGACGACGACGGCAAGACGCCGCTGTCGCGCGACGGCACGTTCGGCGGGCGGCCGTGGCGCGAATGGCTCGCGGCCCGCGGCCTTGCCGTCGCGGCGGTCTCGAAGCTCGGTGATGCGACGACCACCTGGGACGCGAGGCTCTGGACCGTCGGCCCGCGGCCCGATGCGGCTTCGCTCGCATGGATGCGCTCGCCCCGCGGCCGCGCGCCCGCCGCCTGGCTGAAGGCCCGGCGGTTCTCGTTCGCCGAGCTGCTCGGCCGCGTCTCGCAGGCTCGCGCGATCGCCCTCGAGGACGAGATCGCGCGGCGTTCGCTCGTCCGTTCGCCCGCCTCGGCCCTCGCGTTCGACGACACCCTGGCGGCGTACATGGTCGTCGCCGCGATCGACGACCGGGTCGAGGCGAAGGCGGCGCTCGCGGATCTCGCCGTGCGATCGCCCGACGGCTTCGTCAACGCCCGCCGCCAGCTCGTCGCAGCGCGGATCGCCGAAGCGCATCTGGGTTCGAGGGGCCGCCGTCTTGCCGGAACGCTCGTCGCCCGGAGCCTCGAGTCGATCGGCGAGGCGGTCTGCGTGAACCTTCCCGCGGGCGAACCCGCCCGTCGCGATGTGGCCGTGCCGCCCGTGCGCCCCGACCAGGCGATCTGGACGAGCGCGCCCGTCCGCGTCGACCTCGCCGGCGGCTGGTCGGACACGCCGCCGATCTGCAACGAGCGCGGCGGCACGGTCCTCAACGCGGCGATCCTGCTCAACGGCCAGCAGCCGATCCAGGTCGTCGCGAAGCTCGTCGACGAGCCGACGGTGACCGTCCATTCGATCGACCTCGGCCTCAGCCGCCGCTTCACCCGCACGCCCGAGTTGCTCGACTGCCGCGACCCGCGCGACTGGTCGGCCCTGGCGAAGGCGGCGCTCGTCCAGTCGGGCGTCGTGCCGTCCGATGCCCGGGTTCCCCTCGCCCGGCATCTCGAGCGGATCGGGGGCGGGGTTGCCCTCTCGCTTTTCTCGGCGGTGCCCAAGGGCAGCGGCCTCGGCACCTCGTCGATCCTCGGGGCGGCAACGCTCGCCTGCCTCGATCGCCTGGCCGGCCGGACCGCCAGCCCGGCCGACCTGGTGGCCCGGACCAGCGTCCTCGAGCAGCGGATGTCGACGCGGGGCGGCTGGCAGGACCAGGTGGGCGGCATCTACCCCGGCCTGAAGATCGGCCGCACCGAACCCGGTCTCGCCCAGGAGGTCGCGGTCGAGCCGATCGTCGTGCCCGCCCGGGCGTCGGCCGAACTCGAGGCCCGGACCATCCTTTACTACACCGGCATCCGCCGGATGGCTCGCGACATCCTCCAGCAGGTGGTCGTGCGGTACCTCGCTCGCGAAGGGGCGGGAACGGGCAGCGTGGTTCGGATCGTGCACGATTTGAAGGCGGGCGCGGAGCGAATGCGGGCGGCCCTGACTTCGGGTGATCTTGACTCGTTCGCCCGCGAGCTCGCGGCCTACTGGAATCTGAAGTGTCAATTGGACCCGAAGTCGCGCACCCCTGAAATCGACCGGATGGTGGCCCCCGTGCGTCGCTACCTGTCGGCATGGGAACTGCCCGGAGCGGGAGGCGGAGGCTTCCTCTTTATGGTGGCCCACGACGAGGAGGCCGCCGCCGCCGTTCGTCGTACGCTCGCCGCCCGGCCGCCCAACCCGCTCGCCCGGCTGTTCCGCTTCCAACTCGACACGGGTGGACTTCGCCAGACGGTGCTCTGAATCGGGGCCCCGTCCGGCTCGACGCCGACCCGCTCGCTGTGCAGGCTGCTTCCCCGGGGGACCGATGACGGTGGGACCCCCGGAGCCGCGATGACCGAAGGTGCCGCCCCCACGAACCTGCCGTTCGCTCGTTCCCTGTTGGGGCGGATGGTCCTGATCGGGATCGTGCCGTCGGTTTTGGTCATCGCCGCCGTGGTGGCCACCAACGGCGTACGGGCGTACCGGAGCCTTGAGGAGTCGGCGAAGGTCCAGATCGAGGACGCCACCCAGCTGGTCGCCCTGCATATCGAGGAGGAGAACCGTCGCGCGGTCCAGGTCGCCGAGATGGTGGCGATCACCCAGCTGAACGGCCTGTTCGGGAACCGCGAGGCCACCCTCGAGCCGCACCGCGACCTGCTGCTGGCGAATCCCGACCTCTACGCGGTCACCGTCTGCTACGAGCCGAACGCCGACGGCAAGGACGCCGACCCGGCGAACGCGACGCTTCCGCCGGTCACCGACGCGAACGGACGGTTCATCCCGTACGTGCGTCGCGACGCGAGCAAGCCCGAGGGGTTCCGCTACGAGCCCCTCACCGGCTACGACGATCCCGACGAGCTCTGGTACCAGGGCACGAAGCGCGAATGGGAACGGACGGGCCGCATCGAGGCGTTCGTCACGCGGCCGTACATCTATGAGGGCGAGCAGATCGTCGAGCAGATGGTCCCGCTCGTCCGCGACGGGAAGTTGCTCGGCATCGCCGGATGCGACCGTTCGCTCCGGACGATCGAGACGCAGCTCGAGCGGGTCCGCGGCGACCACGGGTACGAGGTCCTCGTCCTCGCCCGCGGGCACTACGCGGCGTCGACCGTCGATCGCGATCGGCCGGCGGCGGAGGCGCTCCGCACGAAGCCGGTCGCCGGCACCGGGCTCGATGCCCTGGTGTCGGGCGACGCGGGCACGATCGAGCGCCCGCGGATCGTCGAGGCGGTGAATCCGCTCGACGGCGAGCTGAGTTACGTCGCGACGGCGAGGATCCCGACCGGCGACTGGATGGTGGTGCTCACCAAGCCCGAGCGGGTCGTGCTCGCGCCGGTGTGGAAGTCGCTCGCCATGAACGCGGTCACCGCGCTAGTCGGCATCGTGGTGGTGACGGTCCTGCTCATGACCTTCGCGAGTCGCATGAGCGGCCGGCTGCGCACCGCGGTCGAGGCCTCGCGCCGCATCGCCGCGGGCGACCTCTCGAGCGACCCGCCGCCCGCGACCGCCGCCGACGAGACCGGCGAGCTGCTGCGGGCCTTCCGCGCCATGACCGACCAGCTGAACCGGCTCGTCGGCCAGGTGCGGCAGTCGAGCATCCAGATCCACTCGACCGCGACCGAGCTCGCCGCGACCAGCCGCCAGCAGGAGGAGACGGTGTCGGCCTTCGGCGGGGCGACCACCGAGATCGCGGCCAGCGTGCGGCAGATCTCGACGACCGGAGCCGAGCTGGTCGGCACGATGGAGACGATCAACGAGCATGCCGTGCGGTCGGCCGAGCTGGCCCAGGAGAGCCGCCGCGACCTCGCGGGCATGGAGGGCTCGATGCGGAAGCTCGACGACGCGACCGGGCTGGTCGCGGCGCGGCTCGCCGCGATCAACGAGAAGGTCGCGGGCATCACCGCGATCGTGACCACCATCAACCACGTCGCCGACCAGACCAACCTGCTCAGCGTGAACGCCGCGATCGAGGCCGAGAAGGCCGGCGAGTTCGGCGTCGGCTTCCTCGTCGTCGCCCGCGAGATCCGCCGCCTCGCCGACCAGACCGGTGCGGCCACGCTCGACATCGAGCGGATGGTCAGGCAGATGCAGTCGGCGGTCTCGGGCGGCGTGATGGAGATGGACCGCTTCGCCGAGACGGTGCGATCGGGCGTCGACGAGGTCGCGAAGGTCTCGGCCCGGCTCGGCCGCATCATCGAGCAGGTGAGCGAGAGCACCGAGGGCTTCCAGTCGGTGAACGAGGGCATGCGAAGCCAGGCCGCGGGCGCCGGGCAGATCGACGCCGCGATGCGCGGGCTCGACGCGGCGGCGCGGCAGACCGCGACCGCGAGCGCCGAGTTCGGTCGGGCCGCGGATGACCTCCAGTCGGCGGTCGGGGCGCTCAAGACCTCGGTCGCGAGCTTCCGCCTGCGGGCGTGATCGCCATGCGCACCCTCCTCTTCGAGCACGGTGGCGAACGGTACGGACTCGAGGTCGCGCGGATCGTCGAGGTCCTGCCGGCGGTCCGCTGGCGGCCGCTCGGCGGCTTGCCGGCGTTCGCGCTCGGCGTCTTCGAGCGGCACGGGCAGCTGCTGCCGCTGGTCGACTCGTCGATCCTGCTCGGCGGCGGGCCGACGGCGCTGCGGGTCGGATCGCGGGTCGCGGTCGCGCCGCTCGCCGAGAGCGGCACGCTCGGCGGCATCCTGCTCGAGTCGGTGCTCGGCCTCGAGGAGATCGACTTCGCCGCGGGCGGCGCCTTCGCGGGCGCCGCGGGTCCGCGCGGCCCGGTCGCGCGGCACGGCGGCGGCACCGTGCAGCTCGTGCGGCCCGATCGGCTGCTCGACCGCGAACAGCTCGCCCGCATCCTCGGCGAGGCGGCGTGAGCCGGTTTCCCCGCACCGTCGCGTGGCTTCGCGAGCGGACGCGGCTCGAGCCGGCGCTGCTCGCAAGCCGCGCTTTCGAGGATTCGCTCGACCTGCGGCTGCGCGAGATCGGGCTCGGCGGCGACGAGGCGTACGTGGCGAGGCTCGAGTCCGACGCCGCGGAACGCCGCGTCGTGCAGACGCTGGTGGCCGTGCCCGAGACGTGGGTCTTCCGGACCCGGGCGTCGTTCGACTGGTTGCGCGAGCGGCTGGTGGCGCGGCGGCGCGAGCGTCCGGCCGAGCCGCTGCGGATGCTGAGCGCGGCGTGCGCGAACGGGGCCGAGGCCTACTCGATGGCCGCGACGGCGATCGCGGCGGGTTTCACGGTCGACTCGATGCGCATCGACGCCATCGACGTGAACGATGCCGCGCTCGCCGAGGCCCGGGCGGGCCGCTTCCGCGGGTTCGCGATCCGCGATCCGCTGCCCGAGTGGGCGGTGCCGTCGTTCGAGGCGGCCGACGGCGGGCTGCGGGTCGCGGCGGCGCTCGGGTCCACGGTGCGGTTCGAGCACGCCGATGCCTTCGGCTGGCGCGAGCCGTCCGGTGAGCGGTATGCGGTGGTCTTCTGCCGCAACCTCATGATCTACCTCGCGTCGGCGGGCCGCGCGGAACTGGTCCGCCGCCTCGTCGAGTGGCTCGAGCCGGGCGGCCTGCTCGTGGTCGGTCACGCCGACGCATGCCCCGAGCTGCTTGCGGCGTTCCGCGGCGACGGTCCGGCGGCGGCGTTCGCGTACGTGCCGGGTTCGGTCCGCGCCGAGGTGCGGGTGCCGCCGCGGCGCGAGCCGGAGGTCGCGTCGCCCGTCCGCTCGACCGCGGTCCGGCGGACCGAACGGACGACTCCCGCGGCGCCGGTCGCCGAGCCGGTGCCGGATCTCACCGCCGTCCGCGAGCTCATGACCGGCGCCCGTTGGACCGAGGCCGCCGAGGCGGTCGCCCGTCTGATCCGCGCACGGCCCGACTGGGCCGAGGCACACCTCGCGGCGGGCGAGATCTCGCTCGCGCGGGGCGGCCTGGCCGCGGCGGGCGATTCGTTCCGCAAGACGCTCTACCTCGACCCCGGCTCGGAGGTCGCCCTCATCCGGCTCGCCGAGGTCGCCGATCGCCAGGGCCGGAGCGACGAGGGCGACCGCTATCGCGAGCGGGCCTTGCGTCTTCACCTCGGCCGTGAGGAATCCGGGGCGGCGGAGGTGCGGCCATGAGCGGCGATTGGATGCCGGGCGCCGGGCCGGTCGATGGTCTCCCGGTGGAAACCGGTCCCGAGGCCAGCCCGGAGAAGAGCGAGGTCGCCCGCGGCGAGCGGGTGCGGACGCTGCTCGCGCGGCCGCTGCCCGACGCCGAGCTCGACGAGAACACGCGGCTGGTCGCGGCCGCGCCACCGGCCGCGGTGCGGGCGATGGCGACGCTGCTGGTCCTGACGCTCTGCGGCGAGCGGCTGGCGTTCGACACCCGCTTCGCCGCCCGCGTCGTTCCGGTGCGGACGGTGCGACGCATCCCGCACCGCAGCGGCGAGGGGTTCGCGGGGT
>JBEIUL010000335.1:0-3474 GCA_040374395.1 Phycisphaeraceae bacterium | reverse complement strand
GGCGATGCCAAAAAAGTCGGCGAGCCCCTGACTATCGAGTCCCTCGTCGGCCAGATCAACGGCCGTCCGGTCTTCGCCGACGAGTTCCTGCAGCCGCTCGAGAGCCGCCTCAAGGAGTTCGCCGCGATGCCCGATCGCGTGCAGGGCCGCGCCGGGTTCCTTCGCCTCATCGGCGAGCGTTTCGACGCGTTCGTCGACAACGAGCTCGTGATCAGCGAGTCCGAGTCGCAGCTCTCCGAAGGCCAGCGGCAGGGGCTCTTCGCATGGCTGAAGTCGATGCAGGAGACCGAGATCGCCGAGCGGGGCGGCAACCGCGCCGCCGCCGAGGAGAGCCTTCGCGAGGACCTCGGCATGTCGATCGACGAGTTCCTCGCCCAGCGGAAGGACGAGGCCCTCGCGGCGACGCTGCTGCAGCGGAGGGTAAGGCCGCGGACGATCGTCGCGTGGCGTGACCTCGAGCGCGAGTACCGCCGCCGCATCGACGAGTTCGCGCCGCCGCCGACCGTCGAGATCGGACGGATCCGCCTCAACTCGGCGACCGACGGCGACAGGGTCGCGAAGGTCCGCGAGCTCGCCGCGGCCGGACGCCCCCTCGCCGACATCGCGAGGGAGATCGGCGTCGCCCCCGACGCCCTCGTCTGGCAGCGGTACCAGCTGCCGCCGGGCGTCGACCTCGAGCCGGGGATCGAGACCTTCCCGCTCGCCGACGCGGTGAAGGAGAAGCTCCGCGGCCTGCCCGTCGGCACGGCGAGCGAGCCGATCGAGCAGCGGGGCTTCGTGGTGTGGCTTGCGGTGCTCGGCGTCGACGCCCCGCCCGCGGTGTCGATCTACGACCCCGAGGTGCAGCTCTTCCTGCGGTCGGTGGTCTCGGGCGAGCGGGCCGGCATCGAGCGGTTCCGCTACATCCGCTCGCTCCGCAGCCGGTGGGTCACCGACGACATCGACGAGATCGAGTCGCGGATCGTCCAGATCGCGCTCGACCGCTACTGGCGGGTCGACTGACGCTCAGGCCGGGGTCGGGACGGGACCCGTGCCCGGACCGAGCTCGCCGCCCGGATCACGGGCGGGCGGGGGCGGAGCGGGCCGCGCGGGCCGGGCCGCCTCGAGGGTGAGCATCTCGGCGACGGTCGGCCGCTCGAGCCGCTCGCCCCGTATGAGGCGATCGACGTCGTCCTTCTGCAGGGTCTCGTGCTTGAGCAGGGCCTCGGCGATCGCGACGACCTTGTCCCAGTGCTCGGCGACCATCCGCTCGGCGTCGACGTAGGCCTCGTCGATCATGCCGCGGATCTCCTCGTCGATGACGCGGGCGGTCTCGGGCGAGTAGTCCTTCTCGGGCAGGTACGCCTCGCGGGTGTCGCTGCCGGTGTAGTTCACGAAGCCGAGGCGGCTCGACATGCCCCACTCGAGGACCATGGCCCGCGCGTACTGCGTGGCCATGCGGATGTCCATGCTCGCGCCGCTCGAGACGTCGCCGGTCTTGCGGCCTTCCGCGATGCGGCCGCCGCACAGCACCCGCATCGTCGCAAGCAGGTACTTCCGCGAGAAGCCGTAGCGGTCCTTCTCGGGCAGCGAGAAGGTCGCGCCGAGGGCCTGGCCGCGGGGGATGATCGTGACCTTGTGGACCGGGTCGGCGTCGGCGAGGAGGGCCTGGATCACGGTGTGGCCCGCCTCGTGGTAGGCGGTCGCCTCGCGCTCCCGCTGCTCGATCTTGCGGCTCTTCTGGGCCCGGCCGAAGCGGATCTTGTCGCGGGCCTCCTCGAGGTCGGCCATCTCGACGAAGTCCTTGTCGGCGAGCGTCGCGATGAGGGCCGCCTCGTTGATGAGGGCGGCGAGGTCGGCGCCGGAGAACATCGGCGTGCCGCGGGCCAGCCGCTCGAGGTCGACGTCGGGCCCGAGCTTCACCTTCTTCGCGTGCACCGCGAGGATCTGCTTGCGCCCCGCGAGGTCGGGCAGGCTCACGGTGACCGAACGGTCGAAGCGCCCCGGCCGGGTGAGGGCGGGGTCGAGCACGTCGACGCGGTTCGTCGCCGCGATCACGATGACCTGGTCGTTCGCCTCGAACCCGTCCATCTCGACGAGGATCGCGTTCAGGGTCTGCTCGCGCTCGTCGTGGCCGCCGGTGGTGAAGCCGCCGCCGCGACGGCGGCCGACCGCGTCGATCTCGTCGAGGAAGATGATGCAGGGGGCGTTCTCCTTCGCCTGCTTGAAGAGGTCGCGGACCCGGCTCGCGCCGACGCCCACGAACATCTCGACGAAGTCGGAACCCGAGATCGAGAAGAACGGCACGTCCGCCTCGCCGGCGATCGCCTTCGCGAGCAGCGTCTTGCCGCAGCCGGGCGGTCCCGCGAGCAGCACGCCGCGGGGGATGCGGCCGCCGATCTTCGAGAACCGCTTGGGGTTCTTGAGGAACTCGACGATCTCGGTGACCTCGTCCTTCGCCTCGTCGACGCCCGCGACGTCGTTGAAGGTGATGCTGACGTTCTCCTTGCTGGTCATCCGGTGGCGGCTCTTGCCGAACGAGCCGAGCATGCCGCCGGGACCGCCGCCCGCCCCGCGCATCGAGCGGGCGATGATGAACCACAGCACCGCGAGCAGGAGGATCGCGGGCAGGATGTTGATGAGGAGCGTCTGCCAGAAGGTCCCGCCCACGTTCACCGTGTACTGGATGCCGGCGCCGTCGAGGGCATCCTGGTAATAGCGGTATTCGCCGGGGGTGATGTTCACGAAGACGGTCGTCGGCTGCGTCGCGCCGTCGGTGAAGCCCTTGACGCCGGGCCGCATCGTGCCGACCACCCGCGAGTCCTCGATCCGGACGACCACGCCCTTCGCGTCGGCCTCGAGCTTGCCCTCCTTCGCGTAGAGCATGAAGCTGCTCCACGTCGAGATCTCGCGCATGTTGAGGCCCGGCCCGCGGAGGGCCAGGATCATGAGCACGCCCATCGCCGCGAGCGCCACCCAGGTGAAGACCTGGCGACGCATGCGGGGCGGCTGGCCGGGGGAACCGCCGGGACCGCGGGGCGGCTGCGGACCGTCGCCGTCCTGCTGGGCGATGCGGACGATGGGATTCTCGCGGGGCGTCATCGGCATGGGGAGTCCGAAGGGTAGGCGGCGATCACCACGCCGACTGCATCTGATCGACCAGATCGAGGGCCAGTTGCTCCACGACCGCAAAACGGCCCAATTCGATCGGCTCGCGGGCGGGTCGGGAGGGCACGAACAGGGCGCTGGTCACGAAGCCGTTCCGGGCGGCGATCGCCTTCCCGGTGGCCAGGTCGACCCACTCGAAGTCGACGGTGACCTTGAGCATCATCTCGTTGGCCAGGCCGGTGGCCGGATCCTTGCTGATCTCGACGAGCCGGACGTCGGTGATCGTGCCCCGCAGCACCGTGTCGGCCCGGGCCTCGCCGGTGACCCGCATCGGGGTCCGGGCCTGGATCGCCTTCACGGTCGCCTCGGCGATGTCGCCCTCGAGGC
>JBEIUL010000221.1:0-4795 GCA_040374395.1 Phycisphaeraceae bacterium | reverse complement strand
CCGCGGCCGGAGCCGGCGAGTCGCCGCCCGAGGACGCGGGCTTCTCGTCGTCCTTCTGGCCTTCCTCGTCGCTGCGGGGCAGCCACGAGACCTTGAAGTCCTTGCGGAGCGGCACCGCGACGAGCACCTCGGCGTCGTCGTAGATCCAGGTGGTGTCGAGCGCCGAGTACTTCGGGTTGAACGACCGCGCCGACGTGAACACCAGCCATTCGCCCTTGCGGTCGAAGGTGGGGCTGGCGTCGTTGAACATGCCGCTCGTGACCTCGTGCGACTTCCCCTCGACGGTGTCGTGCAGGTGGATGCGGCTCGTGCGCTCGGCATCGCTGCCGCGGGCGTAGGCGATCCAGCGGCTGTCGGGGCTCCACGAGAACGGCGCGAGGCTGATCGACCACGGGTCCTTGTCGATGAACTTCGACGTGCCGCTCTCGATGTCGACGAGGTACGCCGAGCCGGTCTTGTCGCCGACCACCGCCTTTTTCGAGTCGGGGCTCCAGGTGATGCCGGTGCGGAAGCAGGTTCCGTCGCCGGTGACCTTGCGGCGTTCGCCCTTGCCGTCGGCGGGCATGACGTAGAGCTCGTACTCGCCGGTCTCGTCGGAGAAGAAGGCGATCCACTTCCCGTCGGGGCTCCACGAGGGGTCGCGCTCGGCGATGCCCGACGTGCGGGTCAGGTTGCGGGGCGTGCCGTTCTCGGCGGGGGCGCTCCAGAGGTCGCCGCGGGCCTGCACCGCGACCCGCTTGCCGCTCGGCGAGATCGACGCGCCCTGGATGAACGAGTTCGCGTCGATCAGCTGCGGCATCAGCTTCGGCCGATCGCCGGGGATCGTGATCGGCACCGCGTTCGAGCTGCGGCTCGCGAGGTCGAGCCGCCAGAGGCTCGAGCCGTTCTGGAAGACGATCTCTCCGGCACCGGGCCCCTCGGGCGAGATCGCGGGCCACTTCACGTCGTGGTCGGTGAACCGGGTCACCTGCTCGCGCTTCCCGCTGGCGAGGTCGTAGCTCCAGATGTTGAGTCGGTGCGTGTCGTCCTTCCCGCCCTCGTCGGACAGGTAGTACATCGTGTCACCGTGCCACATGGGCAGCGTGTCGGTGCCTTCCCAGTCGGTCGCGCGGCGGCTCTCGCCGGTCTTCAGGTTGAAGAGCCAGACATCGGTCGCCATGCCGCCGCGGTAGCGCTTCCAGGTACGGTTGTCGGTCGAGTGGGGCGTGTACGCCAACCATGTCCCGTCGGCCGAGATCGCGCCGTTGGTCCCGTACGGCACCGGCAGCCGCGTGGGCAGGCCGCCGCTCGCCGGCACGGTGAAGAGCTGGGCCTGCCGGCCGAGGCCACCGAGGTCGGCGGTCGCGAAGATGAGCCCGCCGTCGGGCGTCCAGTCGGTCAGCATCTCGGTCGACGGGTGGTGCGTCACCCGCTGCGGAACGCCGCCCGAGGTCGGAAGCACGTAGAGGTCGCGACCCGCGTCGTAGGTCGCGACGAACGCGATCGACTGCCCGTCGGGCGAGAACCTCGGCATCGCCTCGAGGCCGGGCGGGCTCGCGAGCGGCCGGGCGACGCCGCCTTCCTTCGGGACGATCCAGAGATCGTTCGCGTAGATGAAGACGATCGAGTCCTTCGAGATGTCGGGGTAGCGGAAGAGCGTGGCGGGCTGCTTCACGTCGAGGGCGGTCGCCTCGGCCCCGGCGGGCAGGGCGAACGCGAGGGCGACGAGGAAGGACACGGCGTGGCGGGGGGCGGGCGACGTCATGGGGGCGGTTTGTACCGCGCGGTTCCCGGCCCGTTGCGGCATGCCCCTTCCGCCGCGGTCCGCTCAGGCGGGGCGTTCGACCTCGGTCCGCCCGGTTCGGGCGATCGGCTCGGGCACTTCGACGCCGTCCTCGGCGAGCAGGGCCCGCAGCTTGATGAGCCCGCGGCGGGCGTGCGTCTTGACGGTACCGAGCGGAAGCCCGGTCGTGGTCGCGATCTGCTCGTGCGAGCAGCCGTACTGGATCGCCAGCTGCAGCACCCGCTTCTGCTCGGGCCGCAGCCGCTCGAACGCGGCGGCGGCAAGCCGGGCGATCTCCTTCGTCTCGGTCGGGTCGGTCTCGGGACGATCGGCAGCGATCGTCTCGGGAATCGCCGCGACCTCGGGACGACGCTGCTTCTTGCGACCGCGATCGATGAGCCGGCGTCGGGCGATCATCGCGACGAAGGTCGTCTCGCTCGCGATCGACTCGTCGAAGCGGCCGGCGCTCTTCCAGAGGTCGATGAAGATCTCCTGCACCGCGTCCTCGGCCTCGACCGGGTCCGAGCAGAGCCGTCGGGCCAGCGACCAGACCAAGCCGCCGAAGCGGTCCATGCACTCCTGGACCGCGCCCGGTTCGCCTCGGGCGACCCGGTGAAGGATGGATGGCTCGTCGGGCACGGGAGCGAGGACGAGTCTACTGCGAATGCGCCAAGCGGGGCTACCCGCGACCTGCCTTCCGGAGATTTCATCAAATCGCTTCGGGAACCGGTCCTGCGTCGGGGCTCGGTGCCGCTGGATGCGGACGTTCGCCACGGTGCCGGAAAGCGGTGGGGGCGGGATTCGAACCCGCGATGCCCTGACGGGCATACCGGTTTTCAAGACCGGCGCATTCGACCACTCTGCCACCCCACCCGTGATCCGCGGCGGTGCCGATTCAGCATACCGGCGGGCCGAGTCGTCGCCCGTCGGGACCGAAGCGACGGATCGCCTCGATCGGGACGAGCAGCGTGCGGTGCACGGCATCGCCCGTCGCCGGAAGCAGCAGGACCGTGCCGGACGCGTCGGCCAGCGTGATCCGATGCCGCGGGAGGTCACCCCCGAACTCGGTCTCGACCGAACGCAGCGGGAAGTGCCGGACCGTGTCGCCGGCAGGTTCCCCGATCCTCGCCGCCGAAGGCCGGAAGGCGAGGGTTCCCGTGCCGTCCGGGATCGCGACCATCGGCTCGGGGCCGAAGCCGGTGGCGACGGCGAGATGGGCGGGCGATCGCCAGAGTTCCTCGGCCGTTCCGGCCTGGACGAGGCGGCCTCCCTCGAGGAAGCCGATCCGCGAGGCAAGCCCGGTCGCGACCTCGTGGTCGTGGGTGACGAGAAACGTCGTCGCGCCGAGGTCGCGAAGCGCCGCCCGCAGCGCCTCGCGCAGCGAGAGCCGCGCCGGCCCGTCGAGATTCCCGAGCGGCTCGTCGAGGAGCAGGAGCCGCGGCCGCCGGGCCACCGCCCGGGCGAGGGCGACCCGCCGCCGTTCCCCGGCGCTGAGGGTGTCGGGGCGTCGGGCGAGAAGCCCGCCGAGCCCGAACGCCGCGATTGCGGCGTCGAGCGATGGCGAGCGATCACGGGCGGGAAGTCCGATCGCCCCGAGTCCGAGCCTCAGGTTCGCCTCCACGTCGAGGTGCGGATGGAGCGGCGCGTCGTCGAAGGCGACGGCGACACCGCGGGCGACCGGATCAAGCCTCGTCGCGTCGCGCCCGTCGAGCGAGATCGTTCCCGCGTCGGGATCATCGAGCCCGGCGAGCAGCCGCACCAGCGTCGATTTCCCGCACCCGCTGCGGCCGAGCACCGCGAAGGTCTCGCCCGCGGCGACGTGAAGTTCGAGCGGCCCGACGCCGGGAGCGTCCGGGGCGGATCCGAACCGACGGCACAGCCCCGCGACCCGGACCGCGACGCCCATCAGCCCTTCTTCGCCGCCTCGGCCTTCTCGCGCTCGGCGCGACGCCGCTTGAGCTCCGAGTCGATGAAGCCCTCGAGGTCGCCGTCGAGCACGCCCTGCGGGTTCCCGACCTCGTGGCCGGTGCGGTGGTCCTTCACGCGATTGTCGTAGAAGACGTAGCTGCGGATCTGCGTGCCCCAGCCGCGGTCGACCTTTCCGCCGGTCGCGGCCTCGAGCTCGGCGGCCCGCTTCTCCTCCTCGAGCTGCTCGAGCTTCGCCCGCAGCACCGACAGCGCCTGCTCGCGGTTCTGCGGCTGGTCGCGATAGGTGCTCGCGACGACCTGGATGCCGGTCGGAAGGTGCGTCACGCGGATCGCGCTCGCCACCTTGTTCACGTTCTGGCCGCCGGGACCGCTGGCCCGCACGAAGGGCACGATCTCGAGGTCCTTGGCGGGGATCTCGAGGTCCTTCGTCTCGAACACCGGCGTCACGTCGACGGTCGCGAAACTCGTCTGCCGCTTGCCCTGGGCATTGAACGGCGAGACGCGGGCGAGGCGGTGGGTGCCTCGCTCGCAGCTCATGTAGCCGTACGAGTACGGGCTCTTGAGGTGGTAGACCGCCTCGGAGATCCCGACCTCGGTGCCGTAGTTGCGGTGGAGCTCCTCGACCTTGAAGCCCATCCGCTGCCAGTAGTAGAGGTACATCCGCTCGAGCATCTCGGCCCAGTCGTTGGCCTCGGTGCCGCCGTCGCCGGCCTGGATCGCCACGAAGCACTCGCGGTGGTCGTGCTTGCCCGCAAGCAGGCTCTGGAGCTCGATCCGTTCCATGGCCTTGACGAGCCCGAAGAGCTTCTCGTCGGCCTCGGCGAGGAGGTCCTTGTCGATGGCTTCCTTCGCGAGCTGGTAGGCGACCGTCGCGTCCTCGAGTTCGCGGATCGCGGCCTCGAGCCCGTCGACCTGGGCCCGCAGGAGCTTGAGCTGGTCGATGACCTTCTGGGCCTCCTTGGGGTTCGCCCAGAAGGCCTCGTCGTTCATCCGGGCCGCGAGGGCCTCACGTTCGGCGAGCTTGCGACCGTAGTCAAAGAGAGTCGCGGAGGGTGTTGATCCGCGCCTCCAGCTCGTCGATCACCGGCTGGTGAGCGTCGTAGT
>JBEIUL010000489.1:0-2083 GCA_040374395.1 Phycisphaeraceae bacterium | reverse complement strand
CTTCCGCGAGGTGGCGGCCTGCTTCGAGCGGCCGGTGATGCTCTACTCGATCGGCAAGGACTCGACCGTCCTCCTGCACGTCGCCCGCAAGGCCTTCTTCCCGGCCAAGCCTCCCTTCCCGCTGCTCCACGTCGACACCACGTGGAAGTTCCGGGACATGTACCGCTACCGCGACGAGTACATCGCGAAGGAACTCGGCCTCGAGCTCCTCCGGTACACGAACCAGGAGGGAATCAAGCAGGGCATCGGCCCGATCACGCACGGCAGCAAGGTCCACACCGACGTGATGAAGACCCAGGCCCTCAAGCAGGCCCTGGACAAGTACGGCTTCGACGCGGCCTTCGGCGGCGCCCGCCGCGACGAGGAGAAGTCGCGGGCCAAGGAGCGGATCTTCTCGTTCCGCGACCGGAACCACCGCTGGGACCCGAAGAACCAGCGGCCCGAGCTCTGGAACCTCTACAACACCCGCGTCCACCGCGGCGAGAGCATCCGCGTCTTCCCGATGTCGAACTGGACCGAGCTCGACATCTGGCAATACATCCACCTCGAGAAGCTGCCGATCGTCCCGCTCTACCTCTCGGCGATGCGGCCCACGGTCATCCGAGACGGGAACATCATCATGGTCGACGACGACCGGCTGCCGATGAATCCCGGCGAGAAGCCGGTGATGCGGTCGATCCGCTTCCGGACCCTCGGCTGCTACCCGCTGTCGGGGGCGATCGAGAGCACCGCGGCGACGCTGCCCGAGATCATCCAGGAGATGCTCGTCGCGACGCAGAGCGAACGGCAGGGCCGGGTCATCGACCACGACCAGTCGGGCAGCATGGAGGAGAAGAAGCGCGAGGGGTACTTCTGATGTCGCACCACTTTGACCCGACCGAGACGGACATCGAGACCTACCTCGCGCAGCACGAGCGCAAGGACCTCCTCCGCTTCCTCACCTGCGGCAACGTCGACGACGGCAAGAGCACGCTCATCGGGCGGCTGCTGCACGACACCAAGGCGATCTACGAGGACCAGCTGCAGGCGGTCGCCCGCGACAGCAAGGTCCACGGGACGCCGGGCGGCAAGGTCGACCTGGCCCTCCTCGTCGACGGCCTCAAGAGCGAGCGCGAGCAGGGCATCACGATCGACGTCGCCTACCGCTACTTCTCGACGGCCCGGCGGAAGTTCATCATCGCCGACACCCCCGGCCACGAGCAGTACACGCGGAACATGGCGACCGGGGCCAGCACCTGCGACCTCGCGATCATCCTGATCGACGCCCGCAAGGGCGTGACCACGCAGACCAAGCGGCACTCGTTCATCACGAGCCTCCTCGGCATCCGCGACGTCATCGTCGCGGTGAACAAGATGGACCTCGTGGGCTTCTCGGAAGAGGTCTTCAACCGGATCCGCGACGACTACCTCGCCTTCGCGGCGAAGCTGCCGGAGCGCCGCCAGCGGTTCATCCCGATGTCGGCCCTCGACGGCGACAACGTGGTCGACCGCTCGACCCGCACGCCGTGGTGGAACGGGGCCCCGCTCCTCGAGACCCTCGATACCCTGCCCGTCGACTCCGGCCGCAACCAGGTCGACTTCCGCTTCCCGGTGCAGTTCGTGAACCGGCCCGACCTCGACTTCCGCGGCTTCTGCGGAACGGTCGCCTCGGGGTCGGTGCGCGTCGGCGACGAGGTCGTCTCGCTGCCGTCGGGCCGGAAGAGCACGGTCCGGCGCATCGTCACCTGGGACGGCGACCTGCCCGAGGCGTTCGCGCCGCAGGCGGTGACGCTGACGCTCGCCGACGAGATCGACGCGAGCCGCGGCGACCTCCTCTGCCGCCCCGACAACCGGCCGGCGGTCGCCGACCGCGTCGAGGCCACGCTGGTCTGGATGCACGAGCAGCCGCTCGTGCCCGGCAAGGAATACCTGCTCAAGAACGGCGCGACCGAGACGCCGGCGACCGTCGAGCGGATCAAGCACCGCATCGACGTCAACACGCTCGAGCGCACCTCGGCGACGAACCTCGGGCTGAACGAGATCGGCATCGTGCAGGTCCGCACGAGCCGGCCGCTGCTGTGCGACCCGTACGCGCGGAACCGCG
>JBEIUL010000101.1:0-7460 GCA_040374395.1 Phycisphaeraceae bacterium | reverse complement strand
GGGATCCCGCATCTCTTCCCGATCGAGCCACCAGCCCGCGAGCATCACCCAGGGCTTCAGCTCGGCGGTCCGCTGTCCGGCCCCGGCGCTCGTGGTTCCGAGGCACATCGTCGCACCGAACGCGTCGATCCCGTACTGGATCAGCCGGTTCCGGCACAGCGTGCGGATCGCCTCGCCGGCGGTCGAATCCGTGGCCGCGAGCAGCATGGGTCGAAACACGCCGGTCGCCAGGTTGCCGCCGTAGACGATCGAGCGCTGCCGGGCGGGATCGGCGCTCATCCCGTGCTGGGCGTGGGCGCTCTGGTACAGCACGCCGTTGCCCTCGTGGAAGGTCGGGCCCTCGAGAAGCAGCTCCAGCGCCGCCGTCGGCTGGGAATGCTCGTGCGCCAGGGCCGACTCGTCGTCGATCACCTCCGAGAGCGGAATCGGCGCCGGCCGTTCCGACTCGTGACCTTCGGGCCACTGCAGCGGCGGACGGAAGTGCGGCTGGTCCGCCGGAATCGGCTTCGCCAACACCGTGAGCACCCCGAAGCGATCGATCGCGGTCCGCCGGTACGCGGACACGTGCGGCAGCGCCCCGGCCGACGTCCAGTGCGGCAGCCCGTTGTCGTTCCACTCCGACCGCGCGGTGACGACCACGTCGCCGGCCTGGAGGGGAACGGGCGCGATCGTGCCGGTGGCCGGATCCACCATCCCGACGTTGGCCTCCGCGTCGAAGGTGGCGTCGAGCGACTTCTGGTTGGTCGGCGGCGCGAGGAAGATCCGACGGCTGTCGAACTTCTGCAGGCGGTTCCCGATCGGTTCCAGCGTCTCGGGATCGACCCGCTGCATCATCCGCGGGTTCACGGTCGTCCCGTCGACGACCACGACGAAGCCGGATCCGGTCGTCCGCCATCGACTGTCGGGCGACACGGCGATGAGGCTCGCTCCCGGCTCGACGGTGATCCACGGCGTTCCGTCGAGGAAGGTCCCGCGGTCCACGACGCCGGTCACCGTCCAGCTGAACGCCGCGTGGAATGGCGTCCCCGGCTCGCCGACCGAGTAGGTCAACGTCTCGACGCTGGCCGAGGCCATCGAGACCGTCCCGAGCAGCAACCCGAGGCCGATCGCGCACGAGGCCGTTCTTCGGGCCGGCCGCCCGCCGACGGGGGCGGGCGTGTCCGATCGAGATCTCGCTGGGAGTGGCATGGGCGGCTTCTTCCAAATCGGATCCGCCGATCAGCCCGGGAGCCGACCGGTCGGTCACGACGGTTGGATGCAGGGATGGAGTCTAGGGACACGCCGATCCCGATCCAAGCCGAAGCTGGCGCAACGCCTCGGATGCCGGATCAAACCGGCATCCGAGGCGCTTGACCGCTTGAAGGTCCGGGAAAACCCGCAGGCATGCTCCTGCAGGATCTCCTCCCGTCAGGGCTGCGGCAGTTCCGCGATCGCGTTCAGCTTGCCCGAGGAGCCCATCCCGGCGTTCGCCGCGATGAAGTGGCTCGCGAACGACCCGCTGGTGAACTGGCCGAGCGTGACCGGGAAGAAGTCGAAGGCGTCCCCGCCCCGACCGTCGAGGCCCGCCACCTCGAAGTTCCCCGTCGTCGAGAGCGAGATCCGGCCGCCGGCGCCAACCTGCACCGCGTCGAGGTTCTCGTTGCCGGACGTGAGGCCTACGTCGAGTCCGTCGAGATGGATCTGCCAAGAACCCGCGGTGGCCGCGCCCATCGACGAGGGCGTGAACCGCAGCAGGCCGTTCGGCGTGAAGTTGGTGAAGCCCGGCACGGTCGCCTTGCTCTTGGTCGAGATGATCACGTCGCCGTTCGCGAGGACGTCGACGGCGTCGATGTCCTCGTTGGCGGTGTCCAGCCCGACGTCGGAGCCGTCGAACCAGAAGTGCCACTGGCCCGCCGTGTTCCAACCGGTCGATGTCGGGACGAACCGGACCAGGTCGCACCGGTGGACCGAGGTGCCCGAGGGACCGCCGATGAGGCCAGGAAGGGTCACGTCCTTGTCGAAGGACATCACGAGCGAGCCGTCCGCGAGCCGGGCGAGGCCATCGATGCCCCACGCCCCGAGTCCGACGTCGGAACCGTCGAGGTACATCGACCAGGTTCCCGCGGTCTCGTCCCGCAGGACGACATCGTGGGTCTTGATCCCGGTCAACGTCGGGGTGCCGCTGGGATTGGGCAGCGAGGAGGAACCGACCGCGACCAGCAATCGACGGGCGTCCGCGTTCTCGCCGGCGCGGGACAGGCTCAGGAGGGCCGCCCCGGTATCGTCCTCGTCCTTGCTGCCGACGACGATCAGGTACTCAACTCCGGTGAAGGCCTCGAACATCGCCTCCGAGGCGTCGCCGCACCCGGGGGCATCGTCGCTGCACGCGAGGACCTCGGAGCTGCCGCAGCCGGCAAGGATCACCAGCCGGGTGTCGACCGTCGTGCCGCCGCAGAGGCTGGCCACATACATGCCGCCTTCCGATGGGACGAAGCGGAAGATGGACGGGTTGCGGAGGCGATTGAAGCCGTCCGAGCCGCCCTGGCAGCCGCTGGGCAGGTCGAAATCGAATCCACCCTCGATCACGATGGTCGTCGCGCCCTCGCCGACCTGCGGAGCCATCTCGCACGGCGAGTAGCCCGAACCGTCGTCATCGGTGAAGGGATCGTCGTCGGCGTCGTGGTCGTCGCCGTCGTCGTCGCCGTCGTCGTCGCCGTCGTCGTCGTCACCGTCATCATCGCCATCGTCGTCATCACCGTCGTCGTCATCGCCGTCGTCGTCATCGCCGCCGTTCCCACCGCTCGGCGAGGCGATCGAAAGCATCACGGTCCCGAATTCGTCGGGCGACGCCGATCCGACCGCGACGTAGTAGGACTGTCCGGCCGCGGCGTCGAAGGAAACGGAACTCCATGATCCGCCCGGCCCGCCCACGTTGTCGTTGCATCCGTACAGCATCGACCCTTCACAGTCGGAGACGACCGCAAGGCGAGTATCGAAGGCGGCACCCTCGGACGTATCGATGGTGACCGTCCCGGATGCCGCCGAGGTGTAGACGTACCAGCCGACCGAGTGGATCACGCAACCGGCGCTGACCGCGAGCTCCTCGCCGGGCGAGGTCTCGATGGGCTGGGTGCCGACGGTCAGCAGGCCTGCCGAACCGCATGGGGTGATCGACGCGATGGCGGTCTCGTTCGAGACCGTGCCGGGAAGGCGGCTGCGATCGACGTAGCCGAAACCCGTGGGGGTCCCGTTGTAGCCGATCCAGTTCCGCACCGCGCTGAGTTCAGCCGCGCGAAGCGAGGCCTGCCGGTACGTGCCCCACATCTGGTTCAGGATCCGGTCCGAATCCGGCGTCGATCCGGCGACCGCCCCGCTGACGAGCGAGACCCCGGTGCCGCCGATGTACTCGGCGAGCATGTTCCACGTCGCGCCGCGGATGTAGCTCTTGTCGCCGGTGGTGTCCGCGAGCCGCTTGAGGGCCGCGTACGGGGCGATCAGGGCCTTGTACGAAACGCGGGCATACGCGTTGGCGACGGGCGAGAAGCTGTCCCACCGGGTCGTGCCGGGGTTCTGGGCGTTCGTCGAGTAGTACCAGCGGCCGTTGTCGGAGGTCAGGCCCGGCGCGAAATCGCCGTTCTGGAACGGGAACATGCGGACGATCGACGTGGGGCCGGGCATGCCGTGCTGCCAAGGGCGGTCGACCTTGATGTAGTTGCCGATGCCACCGTTGACGTTTCCGACCTCGATGACGCGGTACACGGTCCCGCCGGCGCCGGCGCCGCCCTCGATCCTCAGGTAACACCCGTAGTAGCACCCGGGATCCTTGGCATGAATGTCAGGATGCTGGCGGGCCCCGTTGATGTTCAGCCGTCCGAAGTTCCCGAAGATCGTGCCCGCATCGATCAAGGCCACCGAGGTGTCGTTCGCCGCCGAGGTGATCGCGTAGGTCTCGGCCGGGCCCCACACCTGGTGGTACGGCGAGCCCAGCCCGATGCCACCGGCGACCTGCCGGGCCACGCAATCGTCGTGGAAGAGCATGCTTCCGATGGAGACGTCATCGAGGGCGGCGATCGCCCGACCCGCATACAGGTTACGGATCGACTGGTAGGGATTCTTGTACTCAGGCCGGTTCAGCCACCAGCCGTTGAGCATCACCCACGGCTTCAACTCGGCGGCCCGCTGGCCGGCGCCGGCTCGGGTCCGGCCGAGGCACATCGTCGCCCCGAAGCAGTCGATGCCGTACTGGATGAGGCGGTTCCGGTAGGTAACCCGGGTCGCGGGATCGATGCCCGAGTCGGTCGCAGCGAGCAAGACCGCTCGCAGCACGGACGAGCCCATCGAGGCACCGTAGGTGATCGACCCCTGGCGGTTGGGATCGGCCGAGATCGCATGCTGGGCGTGCGAGCTCTGGTAGAGCATCCCGTCGCCGTCATGGAAGGTCGGGCCGGTGAGCAGCAGGGAGACGCCCGCGTGCGTCGAGCTTGCGGGGTGCATCAGGGCCGACTCGTTGGTGATCACCGACGAGGCCGGGATGGGGGCCGGGCGGGTCGCCTCGGAGCCCAGGATCCACTGCATCGGCGGTCGGAAGCTCGCCGTCGCGGGCGCTGCCGCCACCACCGTCAGCACGCCGAAGCGGTCGATGGCCGTGCGGCGACCGCCCCCGACGTGCGGAAGCGTTCCCGACGTCTGCCACGTGCCCGGAAGGCTCGCGATCCACCGGCTCTTGGCCGTGACCACGACGTCGCCCGCCACGAGCGGCACCGGGCTGATCGTACCGGTGGAGGCGTTGGGCGCGCCGACGTTGGCCGCGAAGTCGAAGGTCGCGTCAAGGGCGGCCTGGCTGGTGGGACTGCCGAGGAAGATCCGACGCTGGTCGAACAGCTGCTTGCCCGCCACGAACGTGTCGAGCGTGTCCGGGTTGTAGTACGCCTGCATCCGGGGGTTCTTGGCCGACCCGTTGATCGTCACGAGGAATCCCGAGGACGTCGCCCGCCGCTCGCTCATCGGAGACACCGCGATGAGCTGGGCGCCCGGATCGACCTTTACCCACGGGCTGCCGTCTACGAACGTGCCCTTGGCGGTGACGTTCGTCACCGTCCAGCTGAACTGGGCGTAGTACTCGGTTCCCGGGGTTCCCGCCGTGTAGGTCACGGTCTGGGTGGTGCCGCCCGCGAGGGCCGCAGGAACCGCCGACAGCGCGGCCGCGGTCGAGAAGGCCACCAGGGCAACAAGGCGATTGAGGGTGCTGTTCTTCATGGGACGTCCTCGGTCGGGAGTGGGATCAGGGACAGATTCGGCCTGCAGACCGTCATCAATACGGGAAGCGGGATCGACCTCAAGCGGATTCCGGGGAATCGACCCGGGGATGGGGTACTCGCCTCCGGGCGATCGGCGTGAACAGCCCGTCCGGGGCGGTCACCGCCATCACGGATGGAAGGGCGTTCAAGGCGCTTCCGCGAGCGAGTTGAGCTTCTCGCTCGCACCGAAGCCGCTCGCCGAGCCGTCGAACCACATGCTGAACCAGCCTGCGGTGAACGCCCCGAGCGCATCGGGGAAGAAGTCGAACGCGTCACCGCCGGTGCCGTCGAGGCCCGTCACCAGGAACGCGCCGGTCGTCGAGAGCGTGACGGAGCCGTTCGGCCGCACCGAGATCGCGTCCACGTTCTCGGTGGTGGCCAGCAGGGCGACGTCCCGGGAATCCAGGTACCACTGCCAGCTGCCCGAGGTCACGGCGCCGAGCGAGGCGGGAATGAACCGGAGGATGCTCTGCGCCGCGACGTTGGTGAATCCCGGTACGGTCATGGCCGCCTGGGTCGAGACGAGCAAGGAGCCGTCCGGCATCACGTCGACCGCGTCGATGTTCTCGCCGGTCGTGGCGAGCCCGACGTCGGATCCGTCGAACCAGAACTCCCAGGTTCCGGCCGTGTCCCAGCCGGTCGAGGTCGGCACGAACCGGACGAGATCGCACCGGTTCACGAGCGTCCCGTCCGGGCCGCCCACCAGTCCGGGCAGGTAGACGTTGCCGGTGAACGAGACGATGAACGAGCCGTCAGGCATGGCCTCGAGGGCATCGATGACCCACGTCGCGCCGAGGCCCACGTCGGACCCGTCGATGTGCATCGTCCACTGGCCGGTCGCCTGGTCGAGCAGGATCACGTCGTGCGGCTTGATGCCGGTGAGCGAGCCGCCCGGGAAGGCGATGCCCGCGATGCCGACCGTCATGTACATCCGGCGGGGATCCTGCGGGACCGGCACCTCGTGCAGGTTCAAGATCCCCCAGCCCGCGTCGTCGGCGGTCTTGCTGCCCACGATGATCACGTACTCGACCCCCGGCTCGACGTCGAAGACGACTTCCGACCGCGTCCAGCAGCCGTCGGCGTCGTCGTTGCAAGCCACCACCGTCCCCGAGTCGCAACCCGCCGCGACCACGATGCGGGTGTCGGCGAGGGTGCCGTCGCAGGTCGACGCCACGTAGCGGCCGGCGCGATCGGACATGAACCGGAAGAGGACGGGATTGAAGATCTGGTTGAAGGTCCCGCCCGAGTCAAGGCACGAGGGGTAGGTCTCGAAGTCGAGGCCGGGCTCGATCTGGATGTCGTAAAGGCCCGGTTGCAGCCTGGGGGCGGTCTCGCACGGCAGGAATCCCAGCTGCTCGCCGTACCCGAAGTCCTCGTCGTCGGTCGTCCCGCCCGCCGAATCGGGGCCGGCGATGGTGAGCATCGCCGAGCCGAAGGCGCCGGGATCATCGCTGCCGAGGGCAATGAGGTAGGTACTTCCCGCGGTCGCCGCGAAGGAGAGCCCGGAAGCGCCGCCGGTACCTCCCGCCGCATCGTCGTTGCACGCGAAGAGGGTCGTCGAATCGCAATCGCCCGTCACCGCGATCCGGGTGTCGAAGTCGGCTCCGGCCAGGGTATCGACGGTCACGATGCCCGACTGGGGCGCGATGTACGAGAACCACGACACCGCGTGCATGACGCAGGCCGCGCTCACCGCGAGTGACTCGGCCGGTCCGTTCGCGACGGCCCACGTGCCGTCGGTGAGGTCCATGGCCTGCTCGCAGGGACGCAGCACCCCGCCATCGGCGTTCGGATCGGCCCCGGGCAACCTCGATCGATCGATGAACCCGAAGCCGCTCTCGGTGCCGTCGAAGCCGATCCACGACTGCACCGCCGCCAGCTCTCCGACCCGCAGGCCGGCCTGCGGGAACCGCGACCGCAGGCCCCTTTTGGTTGATCGCAAGTGCAACACTGGATGCGATTTCCTGCACCTCCTTAAAGGTAATCGCTGAAGTCGCGGAAACGGTAGAAACCAGTTGTTGAGCGATATCTGCCGCGCTCTCCACGGAAACCGCCCTCGCGACACCTCCAGCAATTGCTTCCGCCGATGCAACAAATGGGGTTTTGGTCACCGACTTTCCACGTTCAGTGGTCGTTCTCGTCATCAGAACTAAATTCTTTGTAAGCAACCCAACATTGCTAGGG
>JBEIUL010000499.1:0-2055 GCA_040374395.1 Phycisphaeraceae bacterium | reverse complement strand
TCGCCGGCTCGATGGGCGGCCGCGGACGGGGTCTCGCCGCCGCCGGTCCGATGCTCGCGATGATCAAGCCCGCCCTGACCGAGGCCGCGGTCGCGGTCGCCGGCCGGATCGAGGCGGGCGAGTTCTCCGACGCCGGCGCCGCGATGGCCGCGTTCAACGACGCCATGAAGGCCGCGATGGCCAAGGCCATGGGCGGCTTCGGGGGCGGAGGCGGATTCGGCGGCGGCCAGCGGTGACCGCTCCGGGCGAAGCGCCGTCCCGGCCCCCGCCGCCGCCGCGGCGAAGGCCGGTTCCGGCGCCGGTCGAGGCCACCAACGACACGAGTCGCCTGTTCAACGCCCTCTTCGTGACGAAGGGGGTCCTCACCGCGGCCTCGGCGCTCGCCGTGATGCTGGTCATCCCATGGGTGACCGGAAGCCTCGAGACCGCGATCGCCGAGTCGAACGCCACGCTGCCGCCGGCGTTCGCGTGGGTGCTCGCGCGGCCGTGGGTCCTCTACCTCGTCGCCCTCCAGGCCCTGGTCTCGGGCGCGCTGATGGTCGCGATGCGGCGCGGCCGCATGCTCAACCTCGTCCTCTCGACGATCTCGCTGCTGGCCCTCGTCCTCTTCCTCGGCGTGTCACTCATGATGATCATCCGTTCGGTCGCCGCCGCCGCGGGCGCCTGAGGCCATGGCCGACGATCGCGACGAGATCGCCGAACGCACGCGGCGGGTGCTCGCCCGCTGCCGCGAGCTCGGGTTCACGCTCGCCGGAGTCGCCGACCCGCGGCCGAGCGACCATGCCGAGGCGGTCCGGCGCTGGTTCGCCGGGGGGAAGCACGGCTCGATGGCGTGGCTCGCCGACGAGATCGAGGTGCGGCTCGATCCCGGGCGGCTGCTGTCGGGCGTGCGAAGCGTGATCTGCGTCGCCGATCGCTACGCGGGGCCGTCGATGCCGATCGCGGATCCGGGCCCGTCCGACCGCCCCCGCGGCGCGATCGCCCGCTATGCCCGCGGCGGCGACTACCACGAGGTGATCAAGAGGCGGCTCAAGCGGCTCGTCCGCGAGCTGCGCGACGAGTTCCCGCAGGAACGCTTCCGCCACGCCTGCGACCTGCTGCCGCTGCTCGAGCGCGAGCTCGCGGGGCGGGCCGGCCTCGGCTCGATCGGCAAGCACACCCTGCTCATCGAGCCCGGCGTCGGCAGCTGGCTGCTGCTCGGCGAGGTGCTCACCACGCTTCCGCTCGCGATCGATCCGGCGTCGTCGCCCGGCCCGCGTCGCGACCCGTGCGGCACGTGCACCCGCTGCATCGACGCCTGCCCGACGCGGGCGATCACGCCGTTCTCGGTCAACGCGTCGCGCTGCCTCGCGTACACCACGATCGAGCATCGCGGCGAGGTGCCCGACGAGTTCCACGCCCCGACCGGCGGGTGGCTCTTCGGCTGCGACGTGTGCCAGGAGGTCTGCCCGCACAACGTGCCGACGCGGCGGAAGCGGCGCGAGGCGGGCGTGCTTCCGGAGTACGCCGAGCGGACCGCAAGCCTCGACCTCGTCGAGATCCTCGGCTGGAGCGAGGAGGACCGCCGCCGGGCGACGCGGGCGAGCCCGCTGCGACGATGCCTCCTCGCGAGCTTCAAGCGGAACGCCCTGATCTGCCTCGGGAACGCCCTGGTCGGGCGAAACGACGCCGCGGCCGCGGCGATGCGGGAGCGGATCGTCGCAATCGCCGGCGACGTCTCGGAAGACGCCGTGGTGCGATCGACCGCCGCGGCCGTCCTCGCGCGGCTCGCCTGACTCACCGCAAACCGAGCCACCGCGCGAGCGGCGCGATCGGGATGTCGGGCTTGATCCCGCCCTTTCCCGTGCATGCCGCCGCGGCGAGGTAGCCCGAGCGGCACGCCCCTTCCATCGTGGCGGGCCAGCCGGTCGCGGTCCAGTCGCCGGCGAGGAAGAGATTCCGCACGCCGCCGCGGGCGTCGGGGGCGGCCCGCGGGCGGAACGCGTCGATGCCGGGCTCGACCGCGAAGGTGGCCCGCACCTCCTTCACGCTGCGGGCCTCGACCGGCTCGAGGCC
>JBEIUL010000160.1:0-5892 GCA_040374395.1 Phycisphaeraceae bacterium | reverse complement strand
GGCGACGGCGACGACGACGATCTCACCCTCACCCCGGCGCAGCTCGCCGGTCCCGAGGTCGGCAAGGCCGCGGACCGGATCAGCCTTCCCACCGGGAACGAGCCCGCGGCCCGCTGAGACCGCGGGCGGCGACCCTGCGATACTTCCACCGATGTCCGAGGCCCCGAACATCCCCGATCCCGCCGCCCGCACCGCCGTGCGGGCCCAGGTGCTCATCGTCGATGACGAGCGGGACCACGCCGAGACGATGGCCGACGCCCTCCGCCGGCCGGGTCACGTGTGCACCATCGTGAACGGGCGGGCCGCCGCCGAGGAGGAACTGCGGAACGGGGCCTTCGACGTGGTCGTGACCGACCTCGTGATGGAGACCGAGACCGCGGGGCTCGAGGTGCTCGCCCTCGCGAAGAGGCTCCAGCCCGAGGCCGAGACGATCATGGTGACCGCGCACGGCGACGTGCCGACCGCCAAGGCCGCGCTGCAGGGCGGGGCGTACGACTTCATCGAGAAGCCGCTCGACCTCGTGGTCTTCCGCAACCTCGTGCAGCGGGCGGCCGAGACGGTCGCGCTCCGCTCGCAGAACCGGTCGCTGCGCGGGCAGCTCGACGCGGCGTACGGCTTCGAGGGGATCATCGGCGACTCGGCGGGGATCCGCGCGGTCATCGCCGCGATCCGGCAGGTCGCGCCGAGCTCGATCCCGGTGCTCGTGACCGGCGAGAGCGGCACCGGCAAGGAGCTGGTCGCCGCCGCGGTGCACAAGGCGTCGCGCCGCGCCGGCCGCCGCTACGTCACGTTCAACGCCGCCGGACAGAGCGAGTCGCTGCTCGAGGACCAGCTCTTCGGACACGTCCGCGGGGCGTTCACCGGGGCCGACCGCGACCGCGAGGGCGTCTTCGAGTACGCCGACCGGGGCACGGTGTTCCTCGACGAGATCGGCGACATGCCGCCGTCGATGCAGCCGAAGCTCCTGCGGGTGCTCGAGACCGGCGACGTCACGCGGCTCGGGGCGAACGAGGCGAGGAAGGTCGACGTGCGGTTCGTGAGCGCGACCAACCGCGACCTGAAGGCCGCGATCGCCGCGGGACAGTTCCGCGAGGACCTCTACTTCCGCGTCCGCGGCGCCGAGATCCACGTGCCGCCGCTGCGCGAGCGCCGCGAGGACATCCCGCTGCTCGCGAACCACTTCGCGGGCCGCTACGCCGCCGAGCTCGGCAAGCCGCGGCCGAACTTCACGCAGCCGGCGCTCCTGCGGCTCGTCGCGTATCCCTGGCCGGGAAACGTGCGCGAGCTCGCGAACCTGATCCACCGCGTGACGATCACCGCGGGCGAGTCGATCGACCTGCGGGACATCCCCGACGAGATCCGCACCGACGACACGGCCGACGCCGACGGGCCGTCGCTGCGGACCGGCGGCAGCCTCGCGGGCGTCGGTCTCGACACGCTCGAGAAGGAAGCGATCCGCCAGACCCTCGGCATGACCGGGGGCAACCGCGAGCAGGCCGCGGCGATGCTGGGGATCGGCGAGCGGACGCTCTACCGGAAGCTCAAGGAATACGGTCTCCGCTGAGGCCGTTCACGGGGTCGCGATGGCGACTCCCGTCGCGCGGCGGATGACGATCGAGCGGATCTCCTCGCCGGCCGTGAACCGCACCGTCGCGTCGCCCGTCGCGTCGAGTCCGCCGTAGCGGTCGAGGCGAAGCGAGCCGTCGAGCCGCACCCGGGCCGTCGCGAGGCCCTCGGCGCTGCCCTCGCCGAGCCGGACGCGGGCGAGGCCCTCGAGGCCGTCGGCCGCCTCCGAACGGGCGAGCGGAACCCCGGGCGAGGTCGCGTCGGCGAGCCACCACGCGTCGCCGTCGGGATCGACCTCGACGAGAATCGTCCTCGCCGGGTTCCGGGCCGCGAGCAGGCGACCCGTGGCGAGCGTCTCGCGAAAGAGCCCCTCCGCGCGGCGGACCCGCTCCTCGTCGCGGTCGCCGAGGGCGGCGATCGCGGCGGCGCCGGCGATCGCGAGCACCGCGATGCAGGTGAGCAGCTCGACGAGCGTGAAGCCGCGAGGGCGGCGGGGCGGCGACCTCACCGGTCGTCCCCGATGGTGATCTTGCGGGGACCGCGGCCCTTCGCCCGTTCGTTCGCGTTCGGGTTCGGCGCGCCGATCACCGCGCCGCCGCGCCGCTGCATCGCGACGCCGCTGGCCGTCGCCGCGGCCGCGAGCGTGGTGTCGGTCAGGCTCGCGAGCGTGGCGAGGCCGGTCCGCAGCCGGCCGTCGGCGAGCCGGGCCGGGCCGTCGGGCACGCTGAGGCCGTTCCCCCGGTCGTAGCCCGGATCGAAGAGCAGCGTCGCGTCGCCCGCGAGCAGCACGCTGGCCGCGGCGATGCGACCGGTGATCCGCACCGTGTCGACCGCCTCGACCCGCTTGAGCGGGGCGTAGACCTCGCCGGCGAGCCGGGTCGAGCCCTCGAGCCGCCACGCCCCGCGGCTGCCGTCGCCGTGGCCGAGGATGCGGATGCGGCCGCTGCCCGCGGCGAGCGTCGCCTCGTCGGCGAGCGGGGTGTTCTTGATGCGGGCCCGGCCGAGGACGTGGAAGGTGACCGTCGCGTTCGGGAAGATCTCGAAGTTCACGCCGTCGAGGGTGAGGTCACGGCCGACGACGATCTCGACCGGATTCTCGATGACCAGCCGGTTGAGCGAGTTCAGCGTGAGGTCGCGGGCGGTCGAGATCCGCGTCGCGCCGCGGACGGTCACCAGGCGGGCTCCGGTCATCAGGAACGAGTTTCCGCTGCTCACGTTCGCGGTCATGAGCGTTGGGAGCAGCCCCGGCACATCGGTCGCGGTCGCCGAGGGAAGCGTCGGGTGCGCCGGCGGGGCGGGGAAGGGCAGGTTCTCGGGAAGGCCGCGGTGCCCGAGCTCGAGATCGTCGCCGGCGCCCGGGGCGAGGGCGAGGGCGTCGAGCACGTTCGCGTCGTTCCCGATGCGGATCGCGTCGGGGCGGCGGTCGAACGTGCCGACCACGATCGGATCGCCGAGCGAGGCGAGGCCCGATCCGGGCAACGTGCCGACGAGGGCCCGGTTCTCGAGCGTGATCGACTCGCGGGCGAGGATCGCGACCTCGGACAGGTCGCAGGTCACGATGCCGTCGTCGGCGGGGCTGCCGGTGCGGACGATCGCCTCGCCGCGCTGCTGGATGCCGTCGATCTCGGCGACGGTCGTGATGCGGACCGCCCGCGTGGCCGGCCCGGGGGCGAGCCCCGTCTGCAGGTCGGTCACCTCGGCGTCGACGAGGCAGCCGCCGATGCCGGTCTCGTCGAAGAGGGAGCCGCCCGACGACCGCCAGGTCTCCTCGCGGGCGACGAGGTGCGCGGTCGCCTCGAGCGTGCCGGCCGCGGCGTAGCGGCCGATCGCGACCCGTTCGCGGTTCGCCGCGACGTACGGGGCCGCGGAACCCGAGGCGAGCTGCATCGCGCCGAGGCCGGCCGCGGTGCCGGTCACCACGAGGACAAGCAGCAGGGCGACGCCGCGGCGGGGCGCGGGGCGGCGGTTCGGAAGCCCGACGTGCGGCGTGTTCATCAGGAGTCTCCCTCGGAAAGCGGGGCGAGCGGCACGGGAATCTCGACGGCCTCGTCGGCCGATGCGAAGCGGATGCGGAGGGCGGGGCGGTCGACCGTGCCGACGGTGGCGAGGTCGCTCGCCTCCTCGGCGACGACGCGGCGGGCGAGCCAGCCCGAACCGAGCAGCACGGCGCGGATCTCGCGCAGCGTCGCCGCGTCGCCGGCCTGCTCGACGGGGATCGCCGGTTCGGCGGCCCGCGTCTTCGGCGTGTCGCCGTCGGGGTGGAGCCAGGTCTCGACGGTCACGATGCCGGCGATCCGGTCGGGGCGGATGAAGACGAGTTCCGACGCGTCGACGAGGCCGTTGCGGCGGATCTCGCCCCGCCACAGCGTGAGCAGGTCGCTCTCGACCGCGAGGGCCCGCGGGCAGGTCATGCTGTCGGACGACAGGCGATCGGCGAGGATCGCGCGGGCGACCACGGTCTCGGTCGAGCCGAGCCGTCGCTCGCCGGCGGCCGACGCGGCCCGCAGGAGGCCCGCCGAGGCGAGGCCGATCGCGGCGAGGATCTCGAGCGACACGACGAGCTCGACGAGGGTGAGTCCGCGGGGCGAGGTCATTCGGCGCCCTCCGCGACCACGCGGAACCGCTCGAGCCTGAGGATCTCGCGGGCCGGGCCGGGGCCCGAGGCACGCGGCTCGCGAACGGTGACCGTCGCGAGCAGCCCGGGGGCGTCGCCCGTGAAGCCCGGCAGGGCGAGCGTCGAAGGCTGGACCGAGAGCGTCGCCTCGACGCCGGCATGACCGGGGACCGCCCGCACCGTGCCGTCGAGCCGCCGCGCGTCGGCGGGGTCCTTCCGCAGCGATTCCTGGAGGAGCGCCTCGGCCGCGTCGAGGGCGTCGAGGCGGAGCTCGGCCTCGCGTTCGCGGGCCCGGCCGGCCTCGAGCGACGTCACCAGCGCCAACGCCGCCGCCGCGAGGATCGCCATCGCGATCGTCGCCTCGAGCAGCGAGACGCCGCGGGATCGGGGCTTTCGGGGCCGGATCGTCATTCCTCCTCCTCGGGTGCCGCGGCCGTTCCGGTCGCGGATTCTGGGAAGATCGGCCCGCCGGCCGCCCCGCATCCGCCCGAGGCGCGGTCGCCGTGACCGGCGGTGCGGAAGAACCCGGTCGTGCCGGTCGCGCGGCCCCGCATTTGCCGCGCCGGCCCGCCCCGGTGACCATACCGGACCTCCTCCGATGCCCGGCATCCTCTTCCGCATGATCCTCGGCGACCTGCTGCGGGTTCTCGTGGCGACCACCTCCGTCCTCGTGACGGTGATCGCCTTCGGGGCCGCGGTGAAGCCGCTCGCCCAGGGCCTGCTCGGGCCCGAGGACCTGCTCCGCTACAGCCTGCTCGCCACCGTCCCGATGCTGCAGTTCGCGCTGCCGTTCTCGGCGGCGTTCGCCGGGGTGGTCGTCTTCCACCGGATGGCGAACGACCTCGAGCTCGTCGCGATGAGCGCGAGCGGCATCTCGTGGCGGCGAATCCTCGCGGCGCCGCTCGTGCTGGGGGCGGTGCTCACCGTGGTCATGGCGGTCGTCGTCGACGTCGGGGTGCCGACGTTCTGGCTCGCGATGAAGCGGATGGTCGCCGACGACCTCACGCGGCTCTTCGTCACGCAGGTCGAGCGGGGCGAGGCGATCGCGGTCGGCGACACGCAGATCTACGCCGACTCGGCGGTGCGGGTCGATCCGCCCGAGGGCAGCGGGGCGATCGAGCGGCTCGTGCTCGGCGGCGTCGCGGCGATCCAGTTCCAGGACGGCGAGCCGATCCGCGAGTTCACCGCCCGCGCCGCCACCGTCGACTTCTACCGCGAGGGCGAGGACGGCTACCTCAAGCTGGTGCTCGGCGACGCGACGATCCTGAATCGCGGCGACCGGGCCCTCGCGGGCAGCCGCATCGTGCGGCCCGAGGCGATCGAGCTCGAACGGACGCTGCAGACCGGCACGAAGGGCCTGCGGCTCGCGGAGCTGCTCGAGCTCGCCGGCCGGCCGGACGGCAACTACCCGGTGCGGATCCGCCGGCAGGCGCTGATCGACGTGCTCGCCGGGGTCGACCTCGGGCGATGCCTCGCCGATTCGGCCTCCAGCCGCGGGACGGTCACGCTCTCGGGCGGCGGCAACGAACGGTGGATCATCGAGAACGCCCGGTTCGACGGCGACCGCATCGTGCCTCGCTCCGGCGCGGAGATCACGGTGCGGCCGGGCGGCCGCGACGGGAGGACCCGGCTCACCGCGGCGGGGGCCTCGATCGAGACGACCGGCGGCGGCCGCGGCGAGCCGATCCGGATCGACCTGGTGATTCCCGAGG
>JBEIUL010000416.1:0-2648 GCA_040374395.1 Phycisphaeraceae bacterium | reverse complement strand
GAGCGGATCGAGAGCCGTCTCGCCGAGTTCTACGGCCACGAGGCGGCGTACACGTTCACGAGCTGCTGGAACGCGAACGAGGCGATCTTCCCGACGCTCGCCGAGCCCGGCGACCTCCTCATCTCGGACGAGCTCAACCACGCCTCGATCATCGACGGCATCCGGCTCGCGACGGTGATCAAGAAGGGCGTCCACAAGGGCGTCTACCGGCACAACGACTACGCCGACCTGCGGGCGAAGCTCGCCGCGGCGCGGGCCAACCCCGAGGTCACCGGGGCGATCTGGGTCATCACCGACGGCGTCTTCTCGATGGAGGGCGACATCCCCGACCTCCCGGCCCTGCGGAAGGTCTGCGACGAGTTCGGGGCCTCGCTCGTCGTCGACGACAGCCACGGGACCGGCGTCATGGGCCGGACCGGCCGCGGCATCCATGAGCACTGGAACATGCCGGGCACGCAGGTCGACTTCTTCACCGGCACGCTCGGGAAGGCCCTCGGCGGGGCGGCGGGCGGCTACATCGTCGGCAGCCGCGAGGGGATCGACCTGCTGCTCCAGCGGGGTCGGCCGACCCTCTTCTCGAACGCGCTGCCCGCGACCGTCGCGTGCTCGGCCGACAAGGCGATCGAGATCCTCATGCGCGAGCCGCAGCGGGTCGCGAAGCTCCGCGACAACGTGGCGTATGCCCGGTCCGCGATCCGCGGCGCCGGCTTCGAGGTCCTCGAGAGCCCGACCGCGATCTGCCCGATCATCGTGCACGACACGGCCAAGGCGATCGCGATGAGCAAGCGGTTGCTCGAGCTCGGCGTCTACGTGATCGGCTTCGGCTACCCCGTCGTGCCCGAGGGGCACGCCCGTTTGCGCGTCCAGATCTCGGCCGGGCACGAGAAGCGGCACCTCGACGCCCTCGGGGCGGCGCTCGTGCGGCTCAAGGGCGAGTTCTGAGACCAGGGGCCCTCCGCCCTCGAACCGGTGATGACGCGTGTGCGGCCTGTCCGGCCGCGCGGACGCCGCTCACGCCCGGGACTCGCGGTCGGGGCTTGCCTCCGGCAGCTTGATTCCGACGCTGTGATTCGGACGGGATCCGGTTCCCGGCTCGGCGAGCGTTCGCCCGAAGCCGCCCAAGGCCGCCCGAATCCGCCGTCGGAGGTCCGAATGGCCCGCACCCTGTTCATCTCGTCGTCGCTTGCCGCCGGTCTTGCCGCCTCCACCCACGCTGCGGTGATCACCGCGACGTACTCCAGCCTTGGCGACGGCAGTAACCAGTCGGTTTCGTACGTGCCGGGCGCCGCATGGAACGCCTCGCCGACGAACCCCTTCTACGTGATGAAGGCCCGGGAGCACCTCTGGGCGAGCCCCGACGGCACCTTCACGACCTGGTGCATCCAGCTTTATCAAGGCATGAACCTCGGTGCGACGTACACCTTCCTCGAGGTCGACGCCGCCGCCGCTCCGGCCGCACCGCCGGCCCCCGGGCCGATGGGCGAAACCCGGGCGGGCATCGCCGCCGACGCGATGTTCCGCTGGACGAACCTCGACGGGTCGATCCTCGCCGGCGGGACCGCGACCGAGACGAACGACCGTGCATCGGCGTTCTCGGTCCTGCTGTGGGAGTTGACCCACGAGTCGCTGACCGCGGTGACGAGGGAAGGCATGCTCGGTCAGATGAGCCTCGCGACCGGTGCGTTCCGGGCCAACCTGACCTCCGGGGCGCTCGCCGCGTACGACGACATGTTCGGATCGCTCGGTGCGGGCGGCTGGTACGACGCCGACATCCGCGGCTGGACGCACGCGACCGCGCAGGACCAGTTGGTGCGGTACGTCCCGGCCCCGGGGGCGATGGCCCTGCTCGGTCTCGCCGGGTTCCTCTGCCGGCGACGCCGTCGCTGAGACTCCTCGCCTCGAGATCACGCTCACCACGAAGGTCGCCCTCGCCGGCGGCCTTCGTGCGTCGTGGCCACGCATCGATCGACGCCCGGGAAGAACGGGCGGGCTTGTCGAGCGAACGGACGCGATGTCCGCAAACTCGGCGGCGCCGTCGGATTTCTCGTGGCCGGCGTCGCAAAATGCGCCTTTGGACTTGCCGGAACGTCAAACCGGGGTAATTTCGCCCTGTTCGGGGCCGTCTGGGGTGCGTTCCGAACCGCCTGTCGGGTAAAGACTTAAGACTGTCATTCCGGAGGAGTCCTCGCCATGACCTCGGCTTCGCACACGCTTGTTCCTCGATTTGCCCTCGTCGCCGGCCTCGCGGCCCTCGCCGCCGCCCACGCCGACGCCGCCCTCCTGAACTACTCGTTCAACTCGGGCAGCGCCACCATCACCGGATCGATCGGAAGCACGAGCTTCTCGAACGCGACCTGGACGATGTCCACGACGACCGACACCGCCGGCCTCGCGACCGGGTCGTTCCTCTCGGCGTTCCCGATCCGCTACATCGCCTCGACGGTCACGCTGACGATCAACGCCACGGGCGGGCCGATCGCCGTGACGCTGCTCAGCCAGGTCACGCGGCCGATGACCGCGGTGGCCGCGCTCGACCTGTCGCTCGTGAGCCCCGACACCGTGCGGCTCTTCTTCGGGCACTTCACCTCGGACGGCAGCAACGGCGACGGGGCCGGCGTCATCGAGGTCGAGGCGGGGCTCTTCCCGAT
>JBEIUL010000145.1:0-6211 GCA_040374395.1 Phycisphaeraceae bacterium | reverse complement strand
TGGACTGCGCCTGCTTCTCCACCTTGCGGTAGAGGCTCTCGACGACGTAGGGACCCTTCTTGAGGCTTCGGGACATGGTTGCGGTTCCTGTTCGATCAGAGCTTCAGCTGGCCGTAGCGGCGGCTGAACCGGCGGCGGATGATTCGTTCGTCGCTCGACTTGCCGTAGCGGCGGGTGCGGCCGCCCTTGGCCTGGGTTCCCGACGAGTTGGACGGCTCCTGGCCGCCCTTCGAGCGGCCCTCGCCGCCGCCGTGCGGGTGCTGGTGGTGGCACATCGCGACGCCGCGGGTCGTAGGCCGGCGACCGAGCCAACGGTTGCGGCCGGCCTTGCCGAGGATGACGTTCGCGTGGTCGGGATTGCCGACCTCGCCCACGGTGGCGCGGCAATCCATCGACACCTGGCGGATCTCGCCCGACGGAAGCACGAAGGTCGCCCAGCGGCCTTCCTTGTTCGTGAGGCGGGCGTACATGCCGGCCGAGCGGCAGATCTTCCCGCCGCCACCCGGCTGCATCTCGATGCAGTGGATCGCGAGGCCGGTCGGGATGTGCTTGATCGGCATGCAGTTGCCGGGCTTCGGATCGATCGCCTCGGGGCTCGAGAGGACCTCGTTCCCGTCGGTCAGCCCATTCGGAGCGAGGATGTAGCGACGCTCGCCCGAGGGATACTCGACCAGGGCGATGTGGGCCGAGCGGTTCGGGTCGTACTCGACGCCGATCACCTTGGCGGCCACGCCGTCGAGGTTCCGCTTGAAGTCGATCTTGCGGTAGCGGCGCTTGTGGCCGCCGCCCTGGCCGAGGATCGTGATCTTGCCCTGGACGTTGCGACCGCCGCTCTTGGAGAGCTTGCGGAGCAGGCCCTTCTCGGGACGGCTCTTGGTGACCTCGGAGTGCAGGTTCACCGAGGCGTTCCGGCGGCCGGCGGTGGTTCGCTTGTAGACGCGGATGGTCATGGGGTGCCTCCGACCGGGCTCAGAAGAGCTCGATCTTGTCCTCCGGGTGGACCTTCACGATGGCCCGCTTCCAGGTCTTGCCCGGGACGCGGCCGTACTTGTAGTTGCGGTCGCGCTCGCGGCGGACCTGCGTGTTCACGCCCTGCACGCGGACCTTGTAGACGGCCTCGACCGCGTGCTTGATCTCGGTCTTCGTCGCGCGACGGTCGACCTCGAAGGCGTAGCGGTTCTGCTCGTTGGTGCCCCAGGTGGCCTTCTCGGTCACGAGGGGACGGCGGAGAACGACGGTGGGGAGAAGCATCAGGCGGCTCCCTTCTTGCCCGCCGCGGCGGGCTTGGCGGCCTCGTCACCGAAGCAGGCGCCCGAGAGGAAGCTCTCGAGCGAGGCCCGGTCGACGATGAGGTAGCGGTGGTTGAGCAGCTCGAACGCGTTGAGCTGCTCGATGCGGCAGACCGAGATGCCATCGACGTTGCGGGCCGACAGCATCGCGTTGCGGTTCTTGCCGTCGACGGCGACGAGGGCGGTGCGGTCGACCTTCAGCGCCTCGCGGATCGCCGCGAACTCGGCGGTCTTCGGGGCCTTGAAGGCGAGGTCGTTCACGCACTTCACCTCGCCGTCGACGAGCTTGGCGAGGAGGGCGTTGCGGTTGGCGAGACGACGGGCGGTCTTCGAGAGCGAGGTCCGCATCTCATCGCGGGTGCGGGTCTTCGAGAAGGCCACGCCGCCGCCCTTGCGGATCGGGGTGCGGACGGCGCCGGCGCGGGCGTTGCCCGTGCCCTTCTGCTTGTAGAGCTTGCGGGTCGATCCCTCGACGGAGCCGCGGCTCTTCGTCCGGGACGACCACTGCCGCTGGTTGCCGTGGGTGATGACGTAGGCCTGCTTGAGCAGGGCGAACCGCACGGTGCCGCCGAGGGACGCCTCGTCGATCTGGAGGCGGTCCACCTGCTTGCCTTGCCGGTCGTAGATGGGCAATTCGATCATGGGTACGGGTCCTTTGCGGGAGCGGCTCCCGCCATTCGCCTCCGGCTCCGCCCGCCAATCAAGCCCGGCGGGGGGCAGCCTTCGACTCAGGAACTTTCTCGCTTGTCGCGGCCCGTCGGTTCCCCTTCCGCTTCCGCGGTCGGGGCCTCACGGGCCTTTCCAGGTCTCTACCGGGTCACTCCCCGGCCTGGATCCTTGCCTTGGACTTGAACAGACGGATGGCGGGCCGGATCGTGACGAGCCCGTCGGAGGGGCCCGGCACGGCACCCTTCACGAGCATGAGGTTCTTCGCCGGGTCGATCGCGACCACGTCGAGGCTGCGGACGGTCACGCGGGCGTCGCCCATGTGACCGGCCATCTTCTTTCCCTTCTTGATCTTCGCACCGTGTCCGCGGTCGGTGCCGTGCGAGCCGATCGAGCCCGGCGAGCGGTGCTTCCGCTCGGTTCCGTGCGAGGCGCACAAGCCCTTGAAGTGGTGGCGGACCATCGTTCCCTGGAAGCCCTTGCCCTTGCTGGTGCCGATGACATCGACGAACTTCACGCCCTCGAAGGCGGAGACGTCGATCACCTGGCCCGCGGTGAACGAGCCGGCCTCGGCGTCGTCCTTGCAACGGAACTCGCGGTGAAACCGCTTCGGAGAGGTTCCGGCCTTCGAGTCGTGGGCGATGAGCGGGAGGGACGAGCGGCGGGGCTTGAGGTCCTCCATGGCGATCTGGACCGCGGCGTAACCGTCGGTGCCGACGGTCTTCACCTGGGTCACGGTGCACGGGCCGACCTTCACGATCGTGACGGGGATGTTCTTCCCGTCCGCCATGAAGTAGCGGGTCATGCCGACCTTGCGGCCGAGGAGATTGGGGATGGTCGCCATCGTGCGGCTCCAGCTCTCTCGTGGCCGGCGTCGGGTTCCCCCAGGGGGAGGACGACGGCCTGGATTCCAGGGTCAGGGGTCGGCTCGGCCGACGTGACCGGTTCGGTATGGGGCGACCGTTCGCACGGCCGTCCCGGACGGTGATCGCGGCCTCAGGCCTTGATCTTGACGAAGACGCCCGCGGGAACGACGAGGCGATTCAAAGCCTCGACGGTGCGGTGGTTGGGTTCGGTGATGTCGATGATCCGCTTGTGGGTGCGGATCTCGAACTGCTCTCGGCTCTTCTTGTCGATGAACGGGCTGCGGAGCACGGTGTAGATCTCGCGCCGCGTCGGAAGCGGCACGGGACCCGCGACGCGGGCGCCGGTGCGCTTCGCATGGTCGACGATCTCCCGCGCCGACGCGTCGAGCGCCTGGAAGTCGTAGGCCTCCATTCGAATCCGGATCTTGCCACCGGTCATGTGAGCGAGTCTCGTTCCTGTCGTGCCCCGCGGGCCGCGGCGAACCGCGAAATCCCGCGTCTGCCAGCGTTCCTCGGACTCCCGCGCACGGCGCGCGGCAACCGGTCTTTGGAAAACGGGCGAATCGAGAATGCTACCGATCCCCCCGCCGCTGTCAAGACGTGGCGAAACCGGCGACCGCAGGATCCGCCCCGCCGCCACCCGGCGTACCTTGCCCGAATTCCCGGCCGGAGCTCGACATGGCTGCACGAATCGCTTGGACCAACGCCCTTCTCGCCCTGCCGATCGCTGCGGCGGCGATCAGCCTTGACTCAATTTGCCTGTCCAAAGCGGCGGCCGATAATCCGATCATCGCATCGGGCTTGAGAGCAACGCCTGAGCGCGAGGCCTATAACAGTTCAATTCTGGCTTCTTTCCGGCTCGTTGGACAGGCCAACGCCGCGATTGGACAGGCCACGGGCGCCGCCGCCGGCCAGCCATCTTCACGATCCGACGAGCCGCCCGCCGAGGAGCTCGTGGCCGAGGGTCTCGGGCTCCGGTTCTTCCCCCCCACCTCGGCGTTCGTACGCACCGATTCCTCAGACGGGGTCCTGCGGTACGAACTGATCGACGGCCGCGACCAGCCCCGGTGGCGGATGAGGGTGCAGGGCCTCGTCGCGTCGCGGGCGGACGCGACGGTCGCGAGCCAGGTCGACGACTACCTCGCGACCATGCGAGCCGGCGGCAAGCCCTTCACCGTGCGGGTCGACGAGACGGTCGCGCCAGCCGCCGGTGAGCCCGGGCGGCTCATCATTCTCGCGAACGACCTTGGCGAGGGCGCCGTCGGCATGAGCGGCTGGGCGCTGTTCCCCCGCGGCGAGGGCGTGTTCCTCGTGATGACCGTCCTCGCGAACGCCGACGACCTCGACGCGATGCTGCCCGCGATCCGGAAGAGCCTCGCTTCGGTGCGGCTGCTGACCGCCGAGGCGGTGGAGTCCGAGCGGCGGATGCGGATCGAGCGGGGCGCCGCGATCCTCGCGGCGATCGACGAGGCGAAGCTCCGTTCGCTCGCGAACGGCGAGGCGTCGTGGTTCCGCGTCCATCGCTCAGCCCGCGGCGACAGCCCGGAGGCCGAGCTCGGCTTCGTGCGGATCCGCCCGCGAGAAGGCCTCCGCGGCGAGGTCGACGCGTCGCGTGCGGTGGATTCCTTCCGCGGCGAGGACAAGGCCAGCGGGCTCCTCGTCGAGCTCGACGCGAGGTCGCTCGCCCCTGAACGGCCCGACCAGTTCACGGTGACGCAGGGACGCTTCTGGATCTCGTGGGACCGCCGCGAGGAGGTCTGGTCGGTCCGCGCCTCGCGGCATTCGGGGCGGAACGTGACGAGCTCGGCGGAGACCGGCGTCCGCACGCCCCCGCTCACGGGCGCGCCGCGGCCGAAGCTGACGGTCATCACCGCGAACGCCGAGAAGGCGTTCCGCCAGCCCGAGGAGTGGACGGTGCCGCCGAACTACCTCGCGCAGGCCGAGCAGCAGCTGCTGGGTTTCCTGCTGCCCGAGCCGCCCGCGGGCGGCGAGACGTTCATCCTCTACGCGTACGACCCCGCGACCGGATCGCTGCCGCAGCGGGCCGAGTCGTGGCGGATCGAGGCCGACCGCCGCGTCCTCGAGACGCGGCTATCCGGCGGACCGGTCTCGCTTCGCCGCGAGTTCGACGCCGCCGGCCGGCTGCTCCGCCGCGTCGACAGCGAGGTGCTGGGCGAGGTCGTGACCGAGGCGATCGCCCGCGAGGCTCTGGAGACGCGGTACCGTCGAAAAGGCCTGAAGCTCGAATGATCCGTGCACTCCCGGCACTCCCGGCACTCCCGGCACTCGCGGCACTCGCGGTCCTCGCCGTCGCGGCGCTCGCGCCCGCCGGGTGCGCTTCCAGGCCCGAGTCCGCCGCTGCCGCCGTGACCGTCGACGCCCCGCTGCTCGTGACCGGACGCGAGTTTCCCGCCGAGGGATCGATCGCGGCCGACGAGGCGTTCCCGCTGGGCTTGGCCGAGATCGAGTGGCTCGCGGCCCCCGCTCCCGCGACGCCGCGCAGCGAGGCGAAGGCGGTGCGGGTCACGACGTCGGCGTCGACCGACCACGGCGGGGCGATCGCGCGGGAGATCCCCGGCGAGTCGACCGAGTTCCTCTCGGCCGGCCCGGAGGGCGTCGATCTCCACGCGGTCCTGTCGCCGGGCGATGCGGCGCTCTCGCGATTCGCGACGCCGTTGCGGCTGCTTCCCTCGTCGCTCGCGGCCGGCGCCGAGCATCGCTCGTCCGCCGCCATGGAGGTCGTCGATTCCTCCGACCTGCGACGGCGGAAGGACCGCGGAACGGGGGAACGCGTCGCGCGATACGCCCGCGACGTGGAGGTCACCGTCGGCGGCCGGACTTACCGGGCGCAGGTCCTCGAGTCGAGCTTCACGGCCCTGCTCGGCAGCGCGAAGGCCACGCGGACGACCGAACTCCTCGTCGTGCCCGGCCTCGGTCCCGTCGCCGAGCGGTGGACCCGCGAGGTGGTCGTCCTCGGGCTCGTGCGGACCGTGCGCGAGGGCGTGCGGGTGCGCGACCTCGACCCCGGGCCGTGAGCGGATTCCCGGACGCGCCGTGCCGGAACCGGCGCGTGGGCCTACACTCGGACCCATGCCACGCCCCCGGATCCTGCTCGCGATCCCGGTCTTCAACGAGGAGCGGTACGTCGACCGCGTCCTCGCCGAGGTCGATCGGTACCGGGACCTCTGCATCGACAGCGTGCTCGTGATCGACGACGGGTCGCGCGACTCGACGCCGGCCCGGCTTGCCGCCCATCGCGTCGAGGTGATCCGCCACGCCGAGAACCGCGGCTACGGCCGGTCGATGATGGATGCGATGCGGTGGGCGTGCGTCGACGGCTTCGACTGGCTGCTGACCATGGACTGCGACGAGCAGCACGAGCCCGCGGCG